>NZ_JBFULV010000074.1:0-33757 GCF_054049715.1 Rhizobacter sp. P5_C2
GTCTGCAGCAGCACCGCGTGCGCCGTCGCGGCCAGCACGCGGGCTTCGATGCCGAGCGCCGCGCCGGACACGCCGCGGAAGAAGCCGGAGCCGTCGAGCCGCTCGTCGGCATGCGATGCGAGCTCGGCCTCGTCGGCCAGGCTGCCGATGCGGCGCGCGGCCCGCGCCGTCCAGTACGGCACCAGCCGCAGCCGCTCCATCGCCGATTCGCTCGGCGGGCCCGGCTGGTCCCACAGCGCGTTCGGCACGGCCGCACGGCCCATGCCGTGCACCAGGCTCGCGCGGTACAGCCGCTGGCGCGCCAGCGCCGGCAGGCCCAGGCGCTCGGCGCAGGCGGCGGCCACCTGCGCGACGCGGCGCGAGTAGCCGGTCAACCACGGCAGCTTCAGGTCGATCACGTCGGCGATCAGTTCGAGCGAGGTGGTGCCGATGCCGACCACCGGCGCGGTGTCGACGCAGGCCGGGTCCTGCTCCAGCGTGTGCAGCCAGTCGACCGCATGGCGGCGCACCCCCTCGACCAGCTCGGCGGGGTAGGCCGCATCGGCGCGCGACGCGAGGTAGCTCAGCGCGCGCTCGAGGTCGTAGACGCGGCTGAAGATCTCCAGGTCGCTGGCGGCCGAGACGATGAACACCTCGACCGGGATGTCGGGCGGGCGCAGGCCGTTCGGCTGGCCATGGCCGTCGGGCCGCTCGAAGATGCGGCGCAGCGACAGCTCGACGGCCGGCGGCATGCCGAGCGTGTGCGCGACATCGCCGGACACCTCGCAGTGGATCTGCGCCACCGGCGTCATCGAGCCGGCCAGGTGCGCCGGCAGCCCGGCGGCGAGCATCGCGTGCCGGCCGCCGACGTCGTCGCCCATCAGCTCGGAGAACTCCGGCGCGTTCGCGGTGCAGCCCGACCAGCGCAGCAGCGACACGTAGGCGGCGTTGGAGCAGGCCTCGGCACCGAGGCCGAGCGCCGCGGCGAGCTGGGCGGCGATCCACGCGGTGCGCGCCGAGTGGTCGACCGGCTGGCCCATGCTGAGGTCTCCGACGAAGGCGAGCGCCTTGACAGCATCGAAGACGAGGACCTGGGCGTCGGGCGACGGAGCGGACGTGGGTTGCATCGAAACGGGCATCTGGAAAAAGAAGGGGCCTGCCGCACACGGCAGGCCCGCATCATGCCGCGGTTGCGGCCCGGGTCGCGATCACTTGATGGCCTGCACCGCGTCCAGGATCACCGCCGCCACCTTGGCCGGTTGCGACTGCTGCGGCACGTGGCTGCTGGCGACGCTCGAGACCTTGGCGTTGATCTCCTTGGCCATCGCGCGCTGCTGCTCCGGCACGATCATGTGGTCGGCCTCGGTGACGAGGTACCACGACGGCTTCTGCTTCCATGCCGCGACCGACACCTTCTGCTCGAAGGCCTTCGAATTGATCGGGCCTTGCGTCGCGGTCATCACCGCGGTCGCGGCGGCCGGCAGGTCCTGCGCGAAGTGCTTCGTCATGCCTTCTTGCGTCAGCGACAGGAAGCCGCCACCATCGGCCACCAGGTGGGCGAGGCCCGCGCCCGGCGCGAAGCCCTTGCCGACATCGCCGACCGACTGGCCGGCATCGGGCGCGAAGGCGGCCACGTAGACGAGACCGGCGACCTTGGGGTTGTCGCCCGCTTCGGTGATGACCATGCCGCCCCACGAATGGCCGACCAGCACGACCTTGCCCGGCTGCGCATCGATCACCCGCTTGGCGGTGGCGACGTCGTCGGCCAGCGAGCTCAGCGGGTTCTGCACCGCGACCACGTGCAAGCCCTTGGCCTGCAGCAGCGGCACGACCTTGGCCCAGTCGGAGCCGTCGGCGAACGCGCCGTGGACGATCACGACGCTGGGCTTGCCGTTGTCGGCCGCAGCAGGGGTGGTCGCGCCGGCCGAGGCGGCGACGATGGACGCGGTGAGGCCGAGGGCGGCCAGCTTGACGATGTTCATGGTGTGTTCCCAGGTGTGTTGGCAGAGCACGAACTGTCCGCTCGGCCGGGGTTCGGCACCATCGGACGAACATCCGATGTCGAGGGATGCCTTCGCCAATCATCCATGTCGCTGTCGAATATATTCGACAACACATGGAGGCTGCGCTACCCTTCGGCTCATGTTTCCGAATCACGAACTGAGCAATGCCGTCAAGACGCGGCGGTCCGAGATCGGGCTCAGCCAGACGGCGCTGGCCAAGCTCGCCGGGCTGTCACGCGCGACGGTCAATCAGGTCGAGAACGGTTCGTTCAAGGACTTGAGCCTTCACCGGGCCACGCGCCTGCTGAACACCTTGGGCCTGTCGCTGACCGTCTCACCCGCCCATCCGAAACGCGGTGGTGCCGGCGTCTGGTCGACCTCATCCCTCGACATCGCTGCGCGCTCGGCGAGCGTCAGCTACCGGCGCGTGATGCGCGGATCGCAGCTGAAGGCCATCCTGCTGACAGGCGACCTCCCGGTTCGCTTCGAGCCGCAGATGAACGCGCTGCTCGAAGAAGCGTCGGTGCAGATGCTCGCATCCATCGTCGAGCAGGTCTATGTCGAGGAAGGTGTTCCCCACACCGAGCTGTGGGCGCGCCTGCGCGAACTGGCAGAGCAACTCGGCTGCGTGCGCGATCTATGGGAATGAACCCTCCCGACCTGTCGGCGCCGGGAGTCTGGAAACAGCTCTTCCCGAGCGCGCTGAAGTTGATGGCCCACCTGGAAGCCGAGACCAAGGCGCCCGTCTGGACCTTCGGTGGCGGCACCGTGCTGATGCTGCGTATCCGGCATCGCGAAAGCAGGGACATCGATCTGTTCGTTCCCGATCCGCAGTACCTTGGCTACATCAATCCACGGCTCAGCGATCTGGCCGAGAGCCTGTCCACCAGCTACGAGGAGAACGCCGAATTCATCAAGCTGTTCCTGCCGCACGGAGAGATCGACATCGTCGTCGGCGCCTCGCTGACGAAGCAGCCCTTCGAGCTCGTGCCCTACAAGGGCCGCCAGCTCCGGATCGAGACCAGCGCCGAAATCATCGCGAAGAAGATGTGGCATCGCGGCCATCGGGCCAAGGCGCGTGACCTGTTCGATCTGTGCGCAGTCGCTGAAGCGGAACCTCAGGCGATCGCCGATGCGGCTCCTTTCATGCAACGGCATGGCAGCGCCTTCCTTCAGCAGATCGATGCACGATCGAAGCGCTTGCAAGGAGACTTCGAAGACATCGTCGCGATCGACTTCACCCGTTCATTCGCGGCGTGCGTCGAACGGGCGCACGACATCATCGGCCCCCTCATCGCGAAGCGATAGCCTCAGCGGGGCAACCACTTCAGGAGGTGCTGCACCATGCGCGCCGCCGCGCCGCGGTGCGCGGCCGCGAACGCCCTCGCCTGCGCCGCGCGCTGTTCGCGCTCCGGGCTGTCGAGCAAGGCACACGCCGTGTCGACGCCCGCCGCCATGTCGGCCACGCGCAGCGCCGCCCCGGCTGCTTGAGACAACTCCGCTGCCTGCGCGAAGTTGAAGGTGTGCGGCCCCATCACGATCGGGCAGCCGCAGGCCGCGGCTTCGATCAGGTTCTGCCCGCCCAGCGGCGCGAAGCTGCCGCCGAGCAGTGCCACGTCGGCGGCCGCGTAGTACAGCGCCATCTCGCGCATCGAATCGCCCAGCCACACGTCGGCTTGCAAGGCCTCGGCCGGCGGCGTGTCGCCCCAGCCGCTGCGCCGCGCGAGCGTGAGCCCGGCGCCCTGCACCAAGGCCGCGACCTCGTCGAAGCGCTGCGGGTGCCGCGGCACGATCAGCAGCAGCGGCCGGTTCGCCGCGGGTCGCTTGGTCCATTCGGCCAGCAACATCGCTTCTTCACCTTCGCGCATCACCGCGCCGAGCAGCACCGGCCGCGCCAGCGCATGCCGCCAGGCACGCCCACGCGCAAGCAAGGCCTCGTCCGGCGCCATGTCGAACTTCAAGTTGCCGCAGACGACGACCTCGCGCGCGCCCGACTCGCGCAGCCGCTGCGCGTCAGCCTCGGTCTGCGCCAGCACCAGCGTGATCGCCTCGACCGCCGGCCGCAGCACTGCGGCCAGCCGTTCGCCCTGACGCCGGCTCTTCTCGCTCAGCCGCGCGTTCGCCAGCACCATCGGGATGCCGCTGCCCTGCGCGCGCCGCAGCAGGTTCGGCCAGATCTCGGTCTCCATCAGCACGCCGACGCGCGGATGGAACTGCTCGAAAAAGCGCTGCACCACCCCCGGCGTGTCGTACGGCAGCCAGGCCTGCACGTCACCCTCGCGCAGCAGCGCCTCGCCGGCTTCGCGGCCGGTGGCCGTGCTGTGGGTCAGCAGCAACCGCAGGTTCGGCCGCTCGGCGCGCAGCGCGTCGATCAACGCCGACGCGGCCCGCGTCTCGCCGAGCGACACCGCATGCACCCACACGTCGCCGACCCAGCGCTCGCCGCCGCCATGGTCGCGAAGATCGCGGTAGTCGCCCAGCCGCTCGAGCACCTTGTGCCGGTACAGCGGCTCGGCCCGCCCGCGCAGCCACAACCGCAGCAGGTAGGCCGGCTTCAACGACGCGAGCAGCAGCGAATAGGCCTGCCGCGCCAGCCACTGCCGCCAGGTGCCGGCCGGAACGTCGTGCAAGGGATCCACGGTGCCCGTCATGCGCGCGACGCCGCGCGCACGACCTGCCAGGTGGCCCACACCAGGTCGACCTCGGGTGTCGGCGCGCGTTCGACCGACACCTGGTGCCGATGGCCGTGCGCGACCTGCGGGCCGGTGCGCCACGCCGTCGGGAAGTTGTACAGCTGCACGTGCGGCAGCCCGAGCGCGACCGCGATGTGGCTCAGGCCGCTGTCGACGCCGATCACGCCCTGCGTCGCACCCATGCGGTCGACCAGCGCGTCGAGCGACATCGCCGGCCACACCTCGGCATGCGCGCCGAAGGCCTGCTGCAGGCGCTGCGCCCGCGCAAGTTCGACCGGTCCGGCATGCGGCAGCGCGATGCGCCAACCCGAGCCGATGCAGCGCTTGCCGAAATCGATCCAGTGCTGCTCGGGCCACAGCTTGTCGTCGCGCGAGCTGCCGTGCACGAACACCAGCGTCGGCACCGGCAGCGGCTGCGCATCGGCGCGCAGGCCGAACTGCGGCGGCCCCTGCACGGTGTAGTTCAGCGCCATGCCGGCCAGCTTGCGCGAGCGGTCGAGCGCATGCACGTGCGGCTCCATCGCGAGCGGCTGGTCGATCAGCCAGCGCGCCGGCCATTCGAAGCCCGACCCATCGGTGCGGTTCGCGAGGCCGAAGCTCGGGCCGTCGGCCAGCCGCGCGATCAGCGCCGATTTGGTCAGGCCCTGCAGGTCGAGCACCGCGTCGTAGCGGTGCTGCGCCAGCTGCGCGCGGAACGCGCGCCATTCGTCGCGCACCGGGCGCGTCCACCAGGCGCGGCGCCAGCGGCGCTGCGCGCACTCGATCACCTCGCTGACGCCGTGCACGCGCCGCACCAGCGGCGCGAAGCCCGGCTCGACGACCCAGTCGACGTGCGCATGGCGGTAGACCGCCTGGAGGTCGTGGACGACGGGCATCGCATGCACCACGTCGCCGAGCGACGACAACTTGACGATCAGGACGCGCACGAAGACACGGCCGCGGTCAATGCGCGGCGGCAGCGATCTGCGCGTCGGGCTTGGCAACGCGCAGCGCGGCCATGAAGTCGGTCTCGATGCGGTGCAGCGCCGCCTCGGTGTGGCCTTCGAAGCGCAGCACCAGCACCGGCGTGGTGTTCGACGAACGGATCAGCCCGAAGCCGTCGTCGTACTCGGCACGCAGGCCGTCGATCGTGATGATCTCCTTCGCGCCGGGGAAGCGCGCGCCGTCGAGCAGCTTCTGCACCACCACCTTCGGCTCGCCTTCGTCGCACGGCACGTTCAGCTCGGGCGTGCTGAAGCTGGTGGGCAGCGCGTTCAGCACCTGGCTCGGGTTCTTGCTGCGCGACAGGATCTCCAGCAGGCGCGCCGCGGTGTAGGTGGCGTCGTCGAAGCCGTACCAGCGCTCGCCGAAGAAGATGTGGCCGCTCATCTCGCCGGCCAGCGGCGCCTTCAGCTCCTTCATCTTCGCCTTCACGAGCGAGTGGCCGGTCTTCCACATCAGCGGCTTGCCGCCGGCGGCGCGGATGGTCGGCGCGAGGCGCTGCGTGCACTTCACGTCGAAGATGATGGTGCCGCCCTTGTTGCGCGACAGCACGTCGGTCGCGAACAGCATCAGCTGGCGGTCCGGGTAGATGATGTTGCCTTCCTTGGTGACCACGCCCAGGCGGTCGCCGTCACCGTCGAACGCGAGGCCCAGCTCGGCATCGGTCTCCTTCACGGTGCGGATCAGGTCGGCCAGGTTCTCCGGCTTGCTCGGGTCCGGGTGGTGGTTCGGGAAATCGCCGTCGACCTCGGAGTAGAGCTCGGTCACCTCGCAGCCGAGTGCACGCAGGATGCCGGGCGCCGAGGCGCCGGGGATGCCGTTGCCGGAGTCGACGACGATCTTCATCTTGCGGGCCAGCTTGCAGTCGCCGACGATGCGCGCGCCGTACTCGGCCAGCACGTCCATCGTGCCGGTGCGGCCGGCGGCCACGGTGTAGTTCTCGGCCTCCATGCGCAGGCGCAGCGCCTGGATCTCGTCGCCGTAGATCGCGCGGCCGGCCAGCACCATCTTGAAGCCGTTGTAGTCCTTCGGGTTGTGGCTGCCGGTGACCTGGATGCCGCTGTTGCAGCCGTGCTTGCCGCGCGTGGCGGCCACGTAGTACAGCATCGGCGTGGTCACGGCGCCGATGTCGACGACGTCGAGCCCGGTCGACGCGAGGCCGCGGATCAGCGCGGCGACGAGGCCCGGCCCCGACAAGCGGCCGTCCCGGCCGACGGCCACGGCCTTCTCACCCGCCTTCAGTGCCTCGCTGCCGAAGGCACGGCCCAGGTGCTCCGCGAACGCTTCGTCGATCGTCTTGCCGACGATGCCGCGGATGTCATAGGCCTTGAAGTTGGACGCAGTCACTTGCATTCGGTTTCTCCTGGAGTGGGCGGATTGTAGAGAGGGCCCAGCCCATGCAGCCTTCGGGCCAGCGGGCGTCCTCGACCCGGCCCGCGACATGTCCGAAAACGGCGAGTCCTGCCGCGCAGGGGTTCGATAATCACGCCATGCCCACCTTCGACTCCGATGCCGCCTACCTGGCCATCAAGGCCCGCGATGCCCGCTTCGACGGCCGCTGGTTCGTCGGCGTCACGTCCACCGGCATTTATTGCCGACCGATTTGCCGCGTGCGCACGCCGCGCCGCGAGAACTGCGTGTTCTTCGACACGCCGGCCCAGGCCGAGGCAGCGCGCTTCCGGCCGTGCATGAAGTGCCGGCCCGAGGTCGCGCCCGGCCCGGGCCTCGCGTGGACGGTGATGGATGCATCGCGCACGCTCGCCCGCCAGGCGGCGCACTGGCTGGACCATGCGGCGGCCGAGGAAGAAACGCCGTCGATCGCGGCACTCGCCGCCCACCTGGGCGTCAGCGACCGGCACCTGCGGCGCATCTTCGCGGCCGAACACGGCGTGACGCCGCTGCAGTATGTGCAGACGCGCCGCCTGCTGCTGGCCAAGCAGTTGCTGACCGACACGCGGCTGCCGATCGCGCAGGTCGCGCTGGCCAGCGGCTTTCGCAGCCTGCGGCGTTTCAACGCGGCGTTCGCCGACAGCTACCGCATGAGCCCGACGCGGCTGCGCGGTGATTCGGCCACCGAGACCGTGTCACCCGACGATGGCGTGACGGTCTCGCTCGGCTTCCGCGCGCCCTACGACACGGCCGCGATGCTGCGCTTCCTGACGGCGCGCGCGGTGCCGGGTGTCGAGGCGGTCGAGGCCTGCAGCGTGCGGCGCAGCGTGCGCGCCGGCGTGCTCGGCCCCGAGGCCGGCTGGCTCGAGGCCTCGTTCATCGACGCAACGCCGACGCGCCCGGCCAGCCTGCGGCTGCGCTATGCGCCGACGCTCGCGCGGCACAGCGGCCGCGTCGTGATGGCAGTGCGGCGCTGGCTCGACCTCGATGCCGCGCCGCAGACCATCGACGACGTGCTGCGCGACCTGCCCGGTGCGCCCGGCCTGCGGCTGCCGGGCAGCATCGATGCGTTCGAGATGGCGGTGCGCGCGGTGCTCGGCCAGCAGGTCACGGTCGCGGCGGCACGCACGTTGGCGCGGCGCCTGATCGAGCGCTTCGGCGAACCGGTCGCGACGCCGTGGGATGACGTGCTGCGCTGCTTCCCGGCACCGGCCGTGCTGGCCGCGGCGCCGCTGGAGCACATCGCCGAACTCGGCATCATCCGCAGCCGCGTCGGCGCGATCCAGGCGCTCGCCAACGCCTGGCCCGAGCTGACGCGCCTGCTCGCATTGCCGCACCAGCCCGAGGCGCTGATGACGGCGCTGGCCGAGCTGCCCGGCATCGGCCCGTGGACCGCGCACTACCTCGCGATGCGGGCGCTCGGCTGGCCCGATGCGTTCCCGCCGAAGGACGTCGCGGTGCTGAACGCGATGAAGACCTTGTTCGGCACGCAGAACCAGCGCGAGGCCGATGCACGTGCAGAGGCCTGGCGGCCCTGGCGTTCGTATGCGGTGCTCAGGCTGTGGAACAGCCTGGCGCCCCTTCCGCCTTCTTCAACTTCTTCCGGAGAAACATCATGAGCACTTCCAGCACGCTGAATCGCCGCCTGCAGGCCGCCTGCACCGCGCAGGCCGCGTTCGACTCACCACTCGGCCCGATGCTGCTGGCACGCACCGCGAACGGCGTGGCCGGCATGTGGTTCGACGGCCAGAAGGCGCACCCGGGCGAACTGCCCACGGTGCCGCACGACCCGGACGACCCGCTGCTGAAGGAAGCCGCGCAGCAACTGCGCGACTACTTCGCCGGAACACGCACGCAGTTCGAGCTGCCGCTGGACCTGCAAGGCACGCCGTTCCAGCAGATCGTCTGGCAGGCGCTGCTGCGCATTCCGGCCGGCGGCACCTGCACCTATGCGGCGATCGCGCGCGAGGTCGGCGCGCCGCAGGCGGTGCGCGCGGTCGGCGCGGCGGTCGGGCGCAACCCGGTGTCGGTGATCGTGCCGTGCCACCGCGTGCTCGGCCATGACGGCAGCCTGACCGGCTATGCCGGCGGGCTGCACCGCAAGCAGGCGCTGCTGCAGCTCGAAGGCGTGGATGGCGTCATCGGCCTCCGGGAGACCACGTCTTGAAACGCGCCGATGCGATCGAACTGACCGGGCTCGCCGCGATCTGGGGCGCGTCCTTCCTCTTCATGCGCATGGGCGCGGCCGAGTTCGGCCCGGTCGCGCTGGCCGCCGTGCGCGTCTGGGGCGCCACGCTGTTCCTGCTGCCGCTGCTCGCGCTGCGCGGCCAGGCCGGTGCGCTGCGCGCGCACTGGCGGCCGATCTTCGTCGTCGGCATCACGAACTCGGCCCTGCCCTTCCTGTGCTTCAGCTACGCCGCGCTGTCCATCACGGCCGGGCTGTCGTCGATCTTCAACGCCGCCACGCCGCTGTTCGGCGCGCTGATCGCCTGGGCCTGGCTGCGCGACAAGCTGACGCCCGCGCGCATGGCGGGCCTCGCGATCGGCTTCCTCGGCGTGCTGTGGCTCGCGTGGGACAAGGCGAGCTTCAAGCCCGGCGCGAGCAGCGGCTGGGCGGTGCTGGCCTGCCTGGCGGCCACGCTGCTGTACGGTTTTTCCGGCAGCTTCACGAAGCGCTTCCTGACCGGCGTGCCGCCGCTCGCGGTCGCCACCGGCAGCCAGCTGTCGTCGGCGCTGCTGCTGGCGGTACCGGCGCTGGTGTGGTGGCCGGCCGCGATGCCGTCGCTCACCGCGTGGTCGGCGGCCGCGCTGCTGGCGGTCGGCTGCACCGGCATCGCGTACATCCTGTTCTTCCGGCTGATCGCGCACATCGGGCCGGCGAACGCGCTGTCGGTCACCTTCCTGATCCCGGTGTTCGCGGTGCTGTGGGGCTGGCTGTTCCTGCACGAAAGCTTGACGCCTCAGATGCTGCTGGGCTGCGCGGTGATCCTGCTCGGCACCAGCCTGACGACCGGCGTGCTGAAGCCGCCTGCATGGTTTGCCAGACATTCAGCCTGATTTGCATGGTTTTCCAGTCACTGTATAGTGAAGCATTCATTTTGACGAAAATGAGTGCTTTGCCATGCAAACTGATGTTCCCGGTGCCCCTCTCCCGGCCCAGCTGAAGGCCTTGCGCCGCGCCGGCCGGCGCTCGCTGGTGAGCCTGGCCGAGCGCACCGGCCTGAGCCGGCTGACCGTGGCGGCGGCCGAAGGCCAGGCCGATGCGCGGCTGTCGACGCTGACCGCGCTGTTCGACGAACTCGGCTATGTGCTGGTGCCGGTGCCCAAGCCGCTGCTGGCCGAGACGGTCGCGTTCATCAACAACCAGGGGCAGTCGGTGTCGCTGCCCGCGGGCGTCAGCGCGCCATTGGGCGTGGGGCAGCAGGCGTTCCAGTACCGGGTCGGCAAGGACGCCGACGCCGCCATCGACGACGACGGCGAGGCTCCCTCATGATCCGCAGCGCCAGTCGCACCAGCGACCCCATCACGATGGCCGAGCTGCGGCTGCACGTGCCCGACGCAGCGCAACCGCGGCGCATCGGCTGGCTCTCGCAGGTCGGCGACAACATCCGCGTCTCGTTCGATGACGCCTACGTCGGCGACGCGGCCCGGCCGACGCTGTCGCAGCTGTACCGGGGTGCCGACGAGGCGCAGACCCGCGCGATCCTCGTGGCCGTCAACGACGAGCGCCTGGTGCGCATCGGCCGCCTGCCGGTGTTCTTCGAGAACATGCTGCCCGAGGGCCACAACCGCGACCGGCTGGCCGAGCGGCGCGGCGTCGAGCGCGACGACGAGTTCGAGTTGCTGGCGGCAGCCGGCCACGACCTGCCCGGCGCGCTGGAGGTGCTGCCTGCGCACGAGGTGCCGACCGGCGTGGTCGAGCTGCACGCGACCAAGCGGCTGGAGCCGCTGGAGCCGTCGGCGGTGGCCGCACCGGTCGAAGACGGCTTCTCGCTCGGCGGCTTCGTCACCAAGTTCTCGATGGTCCACCGCGGCACGCGCTACGTGGTGCGCAGCGGCACCGAGGCCGGCGAGGTGCTGGTGAAGCTGCCGTCGACCACCTACCCCGACCTGGTGCACAACGAGGCCTGCTGCTACCGGTTGGCCGAGGCGGTCGGCGTGCGCACGGCCGGTGCAAGCGCGCGGCCGGTGGTCGAACTCGACCTGCCCGGCGTGGAGCTGCCGTTCAGCCACTACCTGCATGTGCCGCGCTTCGACCGCCGGCGCCTGCTCGACGGCCGCACGCAGCGCGTGCACTTCGAGGAGCTGACGCAGGCGCTCGGCATCGACAGCCGCCGCAAGTACCGCGACCTGCCGGCCGCGATGCGGGCCTTGCTGGTGCTGCTGAAGCAGTCGCCGGCGAGCGACGTGCGCGAGCTCGACGAGGTGTTCCGCCGCTGGACGGCGTATGCGCTGATGGGCAACACCGATGCGCACTCGAAGAACTGGGCGCTGCTGTACGAGGACGGCGTGCACCCGCGGCTCGCGCCGGCCTACGACATGGTGTGCGTCGCGGCGTATTTCGACCCGGCCGACCCGCGCGCGCTGTCGCAGAATCGCAAGATGGACGAATCGCTTCGGGCCTGGAACGAGGATGCCGCCGAGGCGCTGGCCAAGGCGGCGGGGCTGCTGGCCTTCAACCGCTTCCGGCGCGTCGTGCGCGAAACGCGGGCGCTGGCGGCGATTGCGTGGCCGGCGTTGTTGAAGGATGCTCCACCTCAGGTGGCCACGACGATCGAATCCCGCCTGTAGCCCGGATGCCAATCCGGGATCGCTTCGGCACGGCCGACCGGAATCGGCGTCCAGGCTACTTCAATCCACTGGCGCGGCAGTCCAGCGGCAGGTGCGGCCCTGGCAAGTCGGTGGCGTTGCGGCCCCCGGCCTTCATCTTGTCCGGCACCTCGGCCGTGCCGCACACCCAGGCGATCGGCACCTGCGGGTAGTCGGCCACCACGGCCGGCCGCAACGTCAGCTTGCGACCGGAGAGATTGCGGTTGGACTGGTTGCCGAAGGTGATGGTGATCGCACCATCGACCACCGACAGCGAGGCCACGTGGTTACCGACGATGCGCTCGGCCGGCGGCAGACCGGCAGCCTCGTTGCTCGCCGGCAGCCGGTGCGTCTTCGCGTAGTAACCCTGGACGGACTGCTTCGCGAAATCGGCCAACGCCAGACCCTCTGCCACCTGCGCGCGGATCACGCGATCCTGCAGCGATGGCACGGCCATCGTGGCCATGATGCCGATGATCGCGATCACGATCATCAGTTCGATCAATGTGAAACCACGCCGTTGCTGTGTGATGTTCATGTCGGACCGTTCAGATGATGGAGCCGAGCTTGAAGATCGGCAGGTAGATGCCAAGCACCAGGATGCCGGCCACCAGGCCCAGCAGCAGGTACAGCGTGAGGATCGCGCCACGCTCGAAGCGCGCCAGCGCGATCTCGAGTTCTTGCGCAGCATCCGCGTTCAACTGCGAAAGTGCGGACGGCAGATCGCCCACCTTCTCCCCCAGGCGAATGAACAGCGGCACGCGCGGCGGCCAGGCCGGCTGCGTCGCAAGCGCCTGGCTGAGAGGATCGGTGCCGTGCACGCCGGCCCCCAGTTGCCGGGCCGCAGCCGCGAGGCGCGGGGTCGGCGTGGTCGCGGCCAGGTGCGCCAGTGCGGCAGCCAAGTCGGTCCGGTCGCCGTGGTGGCGCTGCAGCAGGCCGAGCCCACGCGCAACGAAGCTGGCGTGCCGCAGCCGCGAGACGAACCCGAGTCCGCCGGCTGCGTCGTGGGCCCACCGCTGCACGCGGCGCGGCAATTTGCCGGCCACGGCCAACCCGACGGCGACCAGCAGCAGCGGCAACCACACCCACCAGCCGCTCGACGCCAAGTGGCCGGCAGCAAACAGCCAGCGCGTCAGCACCGGCAACTCGACGCCGAAGCTGTCGTACACCTCGACGAAGGACGGCACGACGAAGATCGAGCCGACCGCGAACAGCCCCACGATGGCGACCGCCACGCAAGCCGGCCAGACCAGCGCGACCCGCAGCACGCTGGCGCTGCGCTGCTGGCGCTCGAAATCATGCGCCAGGCTGTCCAGCGTGTCGGCGAGCGTTCCATGCTGCTCGCCGGCGATGATCCAGCTGACCGTGTCGTCTGCGAACGCTGGTTGTGCCTCACGCAGCGCGGCCGACAGCGGCTCACCGCGCGCCAGCGCCTGCAGCACGCGCAGTGGCTGGACGCCCGCCGCCACGGGTGCGCCCGGGTCCTGCGCGTAGACGTTGGCCACGTCCTGGAGCGACAGCTGGCGCCGCTGAGCACCGGCCAGTTGGCGGAACAGCAGGGCCATTCCGGTGAGATCGAGGTGTTGGAAGGTCATGTCATCGGGGAGAACGTTGGGCAGCGCGTCGGGCGCAGACGGACGGCAGCTGCTCGGGCGCCAGCCCCTGCACCAGCGGCGGCGAGACGGCCGACCAGCCCGCGGCCGGCTCGCGCTGGCCGCACAGCCACAGCATCGTCCAGCCGATGCCGGCGTCGTCCAGGGCCGGACGCAGGCCGAGACGGAACGGTGATCGCCGGGGATCGACCCCGCCACTGACGAGCAGGCTGCTGCCATCGCGCTCGTAGACGAACTGGGTCCGGGCGTTGTCGGCGGCAGCCTCGGTGCGCTCGGATGACGGTATCAGCCGGCCCTGCAGCGCATACGCTTCGACAGCGTCCAGGCGGGCCGTGCCGAGGCCGATCAGGGGCTCGGTCAGGCGCGCCTTGGCCAGAATGGCGGGCACCTGGCTGACGCACACCGCCGAGGCGACAAACACGATGCAGGCGCTCAGCGTCAGGTCCATCGGCAGCGACCGCACGAGCCAGTTCATCGGCAGGTGCCCGGCAGGTACTGGCGCGGCAACAGCACCAGCTCTTTCGGGACCGGGGGGGCGACGCGCCCCGCTGGTGTCGCGGCCGACTGGCAGATCCACGACAAGGCGCCGGTGGGAAGCTCGGGATCGGACACCGGCCGCAACAGCAAGGCCGGGCGGCCCTTCAGCTCCTTCCCCGTCTCGGGCAAGTAGCGCACCGTGATGCTGCCCTCGATCACCTGGATCTCCGACACCCAGGCACCACGCAGCGCCGCAGGCGGCGGAAGGCCGGCCGCCGCGTTGTCGACCGGCAGGCGCCCCCAGCGATCGCGGTACTCGGCGATGCTCTTCTCGACCACCCGCGCCAGCACGAACCCCTCGGCCACGCGGGCTCGCACGGTGTACTGCTGGTAGGCCGGCAGCGCCACCGCGGCCAGGATGCCGATCACCGAGACGACCGTCATCAGCTCGATCAGCGTAAAGCCGCGCACGCGGCGTGGAACGCGCATCGCACTCATCTGCCCCTCCCCCGGTTGTCCTGCTGTTGTGCGGGGGATGATACCGATGCGATCCCGGATTGGCGTCCGGGCTACGAGCAGCTGTTCGTCAGCTTCCCGTACAGCGTGTTCAGGTCCAGCTGCGAAGCGAACCCCGCCGGCGCATGCCCCGAATAGAACCCGGTGTCGCGCAGCCCCGTCAGGAACGGGTTGCTCACGTACTGCTGGCTGAAGCTGCCGGTGCCCGAGAAGTAGAACGAGAACAGGTGCGCCGGATCGAGCGCGAACTCGCCGCGATAGCTCTCGCCGTCGTTGCCATCATCCCAGCCCCACGGCGTGTTCGCCGAGTTGGTGCTGCAGGTCTTCGAGCCCGAGCCGCAACCACCGCTGGTGTCGCCACGGAAGCTGCCCCAGCTCGCGAAAGTCAGCGCCTGCGCGGCCGGCTGCAGCGCGTCGCTGAGCGCGGCGGCATACATGCCGTTCGGCTGGTTCAGGTCGACGAGCCGGTAGTTCACGTGCCGGTCGTTGCCCGACAGCGGGTGGCCCGGCGTCCCGAGCGTCGGGTAGTAGACGATGCCGTCCTGGTTGGCCGCGCCGTTGAAGTTGGACGCATACGGCCAGGCCTTCAGTCCGTGGCCCTTGGCCTCCTGCACCGTCTTCATGCGGCTGATGCCGTTGTCGACCTCGAACGACACCGTGCCATCGATGGTTTCACGGCCGTTGCGGTAGGGGCTGCCGGCCGGCGTGAACGCGAAGAAATCGGTGTGGAACACCGTGATCATTCCTTCCATCGTGCCGAAGGGCGTGCCGTCCTTGCGCACCGAAATGATCGTGCCCTCGAGGTCGTTCTCATGCTCCTGGTCGAAGGCCGTGTCCGACCAGTCGCGCGGGTGATAGAACGAATAGCTGATGAACCAGTGCGTGCAGCTCTCGACCACCGAGTAGTACACCGTCGCGGGCCACTGGCCGTTGCCGCGGTTGTCCCAGTTGTTGGTCGTGATGCGGTCGTTGTCGTAGTCGTACGCGGTGATGTACTCCGACGGGTAGTCGCTCGAGTCGGTGTCCTGGTAGTGCACCGGTGCGTAGCGGAACGCCAGTTCCGCCGTCGTCGCAGCACAGGCGCCGATGCTCGCGATCGACAGGCCCATGCCCGCCGCCAGCGCCGCGACGGTCTTCTTCAGCATGCTCTCTCCCCTCGTTGAGGCCACGGTTGATGTGGCCGCGAGGGTAGGGAGCGCCGATGTCGCGTCAGTGACGCGACAAGGTCAGAACGATGGCAGCGAAAGCCGCTCAGCGGTCGTAATACGGATCGTCGGGGTGGCGGCGCGACGGAATGAAACTCCCGCGCGGCGGCGTGTTGTGGCTGACGCTGCTGACCGGATTCGAATAGGGCGGCACGCTGGACCTCGGCGCCAGCGTCTGCTGATACTGGCTCTGCGGCGTGTAGTAGCGGTTCGAGTCCTCCGGGTGCGGCGCGTGCATCGGGTAATTCCGGTTGAACTGCGAGTACATCGCACCGGCAGCGTCAGGCCCTGAAATATTCGAGCCCGGGTTGTGATGCCGATACATCGCCGCCGCGCCATCGGCGGTGTAAGGCGTCATCGGAAACACCGCCGAATGGGTGGGTTGGGGTCCACCGCGGCCATACCGGGCCTCGCGCATCGGCGGAATGTTCGATTGGCGGAAAACTCCGGCTTCGCCGTGGTACAGCGGGTCGTGCGACGGCGGCCTCGACGAAGCCACCATCACGTTGCCACCCTGGCTGTCCATGATGTGCCGACCCGGATTCACGACGTAGACACCGTCGGTGCTGGCTCGGCCCGTGGGGTCGCCGATGCCGACATGGTGGCCAGCCCGCAAGCCGGTGCGGGAGATGCTGTCGTAGTTGTCCTCATCCGTCGTATGGCGATAGACCTCGACGCCCTGCGGACGCGGCAGATTCCGGCGCGGCGCCAGCGACGCCGCGGCGGGGCGCCGGCGGCCGTCGTCCGATTCGTCGCTCGACGAGACGGAGTCGAAGCTGTCGCGCCGGCGGCGGCCACCGCCCGGGATGCCGATCGCCGACGAGCGCGACGGCGACGGACCCCATGAATCTTCCGACGGGCCGCGTGAACGGGCCGGAATCTCCCGCGGCTGCGAGCGGCTGCTGGAAGGTTGGTAAGAGCCATAGCGCGGCCCGACGCGACTGTTGTCCATCGTGAATTCCTTTCAATCCGGTGTGAATGAGGAATTCAGTATTCGACGAACAGAGATATTGATTTCCAGATTCACCCGAAGCCGATGGGCCGAATGCGAAGATGGACAACTCCACTTTGTTACCAAAGTCATGCACCCGCGTGCAATCCTTCAATCGAAGGCCAGCACCTCGTCGCCTGCCGCAGCTTCGCACCCGGGTCCCAGCGGCTGCCAGCCGCGGTGCACGACCACCTTGCGCTCGTCGTGACACAGCTCGACGCGCTCGGCCCCCGGCAGCTGCTGGTGCACGAAGGCTTCCATCGCGGCCGGTGTGCTGATGCGCAGCTTCATCGCGTAGAGGTCGTCCAGCGGGTGGTCGTCGACATGGATCAGCGGCACGAACTGCGCCGCGAACATCAGCCCGTGCGAACCGATCTCGACCGGCGCCGGCGCATAGCCCTGCGATGCAAGCCACTGCTGCGCCTGCTCGCGCGAGATGCGCGCGGGGTCGAAGCCGCCCCAGGCGCTGGCGATCAGCTCCATCACCCACTGGTTGCAGTTCTGGTAGCGCGTGCTGAACGCGTAGGCATTGGCGCTGTAGCGCGCCGCCAGCAGGTCGAGCGCGAGCCGGCGGTCGAGCGAGCTGCGCGCGAGCGCCGCGCCTTCGGCCTCGGGCAGCAGCACGATCGAGACGTGGCCGACGGACGGGCGGTCGGCGCCGAGCAGGAAGCCGGCCACGCCCTGGTCGAAGATGCGCGGGCGCGATTCCTCGCAGGCGTAGTAGAGCTGGCGCACCGCCCAGGCGCTGTCGGCGTCGGCCTTCAGCAGGATGCCGGCGTGCGAGTAGCGGATGCCGAAGCGGCTCAGGTCGAGGCCCGAGCGCGAGATCAGGGCCACGTTGCGGCCCGATCCGTCGAGCTGCTGGCGCACCAGCGCGGCGAAGCGCAGCAGCTTGTCCTGCTGGCCCGCATTGATCGCGGCCGGGCGCTCGCAGAACTGCACGCTGGCGGCCTGCGCCGTGCCGAAGCAGGCAACGCAGGCCAGCGCCGCGACCGCAATGCGGCCGCGGAGTCTCTTCACAACGCCGTCACAGCGTGACGACTCGCGAATCGAGGTCGCGCCGCCAGTCGTCGGTCAGCACGAGGAAGAAGGCCTCGCGGGTGTCGACACGGGCGAATTCGAAGCCATAGGCCCGCTGGTTGGCTTGCACCAGGTCGCCGGTGCCGAGCGGGCGGGCCGCCAGCGCCTGGCGCGGCAGCTCGAGGATGAACTCGCGATCGGCGCCGGCTTCGGTGGCCCGCAGCGTCAGCTGCATCATCGCCGGGCGGCCGGCCAGCTCCGCCACCTCGGCCACCTCGATCACCTGGTACTGCCCTTCGGCCACTTCCTTGTCGCGCTTCGAGCTGTTGCTCGATCCCTTGATCGAGTCGGAGACGCTGCCGGACGAGGCCGACCCGGCACTCGAGGCCGACGACGCGAAGCTCTCGGCATGGCCGGGCAGCGCGCTGCCGAGGGCCAGCAGCGACAGGGCGGACAGGCAGGCCGCGCGAATGGGGGACAGTCGGGTCATGGTCATCCTTCGGTGGTGCGGGATACGAGATGCGGGATACAGGGTGCGGGATACGGCGCAGCATAGCCGACGGTGCGCCAGAATCCGCGCATGCCCCGTCCCGCTCCCCTGGCACCCCGCAAGGCACCACAACAGGCCCGTTCGCAGCGCACCGTCGAGGCGCTGCTCGAGGCCGCGGCGCAGGTGCTCGAAGCGCGCGGCATCGCCGGCTTCAACACCAACGCGGTGGCCGAGCGCGCGGGCGTCGGCATCGGCTCGCTGTACCAATACTTCCCGTCCAAGGAAGCGCTGACGCTCGGGCTGATGCAGCGCGAGGGAGAACGCTTCCACGCCGAGGCCCGGGCCGCGCTGCTGCATGCCGACGGCACGGCGGCCTTGCGCGCGCTGATCGCCGCGTCGGTGGCGCAACAGTTGCGGCGGCCCGAACTCGCGCGCCTGCTCGACGTCGAAGAGAGCCGCCCGGAGCTGCGGGCCGCGGTGGTCAAGGGGGCGTTCCGTGCGCTGGTCGCCGAGCTGCTGGGCCGCGCCGACCTGCCGCGCCAGCCCGACCCGGAGCGCGCCGTCGACGACGTCGGCGCCATCGTGCGCGGCATCGTCGATGGTGCCGGCGAGCGTGGCGAATCCGACGAGCCCGCGCTGCGCCGGCGCGTCGAGGCGGCCGTCTTCGGCTACCTGCGCCTGGCCGCCGCCGGCCCCGAAAGCGAGTCGGACAAGCGCTGAGCTTTCGGCTCGCCCACGGGCCGGCGCAGGCCCGTCGATGCGAGTAGCTCGAACGGCGCCCGATTCCTACGATGCCTTCCTTTCACACCCCGAGGCATCGCCCGATGAATCCCATCACCACCACCATGAAGCTCAACCACCTGAGCTTCCCTTCGAACGACCTCGCCGCGTCGACCCGCTTCTTCGAGGAGCGGCTCGGATGCACCAGCACCCCCTACCCCGGCTTCAACATCCTGAAGCGGCCGGGTTTCGACATCGTGCTCGAACAGGCCCAGGGCTTCCAGGTCGACTGGCCGCGCAACTTCCACATCGGCTTCGAGCTGGCGACGGTCGAGGACGTGCGCAGCCTCTACGAGCGCTTCAAGGCCGACGGCATCGAGATCCAGGTCGAGCTGGTGCGCAGCCCGCGCGGCACCCGCTTCTTCTGCATCGCGCCGGGCGGCCTGCTGGTCGAGATCAACACCCGCGCCGATGCGCCCGAAGCCGTTCGCGCCACGATGACCTGACCGCCCCCCGGGCCGACCCGCCCCCCGCCACCCATCGGTTTAGGCCAATACGACCTCCATTCCCGCCAAGGGAGGTCGATGTGCGAGAAAGTACACAGTCGGATCCCACAGTCGCCGGAGAAGATAGACCTGTTACGAACAGCAACAATGTTGGGACAGGGAGTAAAAAAAGAATGGAAGCCATCTCGGATGTGCGATGCATCGCCATGCTCGTACCGGAAGGATCGAGCATCGTTGGCGTGGCCGGTCCGGCCGAAGTGTTCACCGTGGCCAATGCGCTGCTGGCGCGGGCCGACAGGCCACCGGCCTACCGCGTCGTCTGCGTCTCGCGGCGTGGCGGCTGGGTCGGCACCTCGTCGGGATTCGCGCTGCAGGCCCAGCCGCTGGAGGTCGTGGCACCAGCCGCCACCGACACGCTGCTGGTGTGCGGCGGCCCGGAGATCGGATCGGCGCTGCGCGATGCGGTGCTGGTCGACTGGATCGCCCAGGCCGCGCCGAAAGTGGCGCGCGTCGGCTCGATCGGCACCGGCTCGTTCCTGCTGGCGGCCGCCGGCCTGCTGAATGGCCAGCGGGCGGTCACGCTGGCCGGCCATGGCGACGATTTCAGAGCGCGCTTCCCGCGCGTGCACCTGGACGACGACCCGATCTACGTGCAATCGGGCAAGTTCTGGACGGCTGCCGGCATGACCGCCGGCATCGACATGGCGCTCGCGCTGGTGCGTGCCGACCTGGGGCCGCAGATCGGGCTGGACGTAGCACGCGCGCTGGTCGTGTTCATGGCGCGCTCCGGCAGCCAGGCGCAGCGCAGCACGCTGCTGAACCTGCAGGAGCGCCTTGCGCAGCGCGGCGCCGACAGCATGCTGACCGACCTGCTGGGCTGGGTCGCGACGCGGCTGAGCCAGCCCACCACCGTGACCGACATGGCCGGGCGCGCCGGCATGAGCCCACGCAACTTCGCGCGCTTCTTCGTGCGCAGCACCGGCCAGACGCCGGCCAAGGTGGTGGAGCAGCTGCGCGTCGAGCGCGCCTGCCATTTGCTGGAGTCGTCGCCGGTGTCGATCAAGGCGATCGCGGCGCAGAGCGGCTTCGTCGACGACGAGCGCATGCGCCGGGCCTTCGTGCGCCAGGTCGGCTGCACGCCGGCCGAGTACCGCAGCCGCCTGGGCGGCACCGACGTGCGCGGCCGCAAGGCGAGTTCCGGGCAGCGGCATGTGCGCCGCGCCCCCGAGCCGCAGCACGACATCCGCCCACAAGGGGAACCCGCATGACCGAGCTGCTGATCTGGCTCGGCAGTGCGGCGGTGTTCCTCGCGGCCGGCGTGGCGGCCGGCTGGCACTTCGGGCGGGCGCGCGAGATGAAGCGCGTGTCGCGCCGCGTGTCCATCGTGCTGGGGCAGGTGGAGCGCCGGCACAAGAAGGAACTGAACCGCTTCCAGACCACCTTCGCGAAACAGGCGCAGGAGCTGAAGGAAGCGCGCGCGAAGCAACGCCTGCGCGAGGCGGCCGACAACCTGACGCATGCGCACATGCACGCACACACGCACGCGCGTTCGCCGGGGCCTGCGGCGAAAGTGCCGCGCCCGGCCACGGAGCACCTGCATTCCGAGCCGCAGGCGCTGCCCGAGCACGGCTTCGCGCCCACGCAGCCGATGCAGCGCGCCAGTCGCTGAGTGCCCCTGAACGTCGATCCGAGGTCCACGCGCCCCCTATGCACAACCCCTACATCGCCCTGCAGTTCCCGACCGTGCCGGCGCCGTTCGCGCCGACGCCGTCGGGCAGGACCCTGACGCAGCGGCTCACCGAAGACGCCGGCTTCCTGCACGACTACCTGCGCGACGGCCTGAACCTGATCGAGCCGTTCCGGACCACCGAGCACTACGCCGGCTTCCTGACGGTGGAGTACCACATGCTGGCGGACGTGCGGCGGCTCTACGCCGACGAGGAGATCTGGCGCGTCATCCCGGATCCCGAGCTCGCCGATGCACCGCGCGCGAGCCGCATGGAGGCCGACCTGCACGACCTGGATGCCTGGCCGCCCAGCCCCGGCGCAACGCCGGCGACCCACGGCCTCGGGCTGATGGAGGCGCTGGGCTGGCTGTATGCGAGCGAGGGCCTGATGCTGAGCCTGGACATGATGGCGCAATCGCAGAACCTCGGCGAGCACCTGGGCCTGAGTGAGGAGAACGGCGGGCGCCACCTGCTGTCGCCGCTGGGCAGCCGCACGCGCGCGTGGCGCAGCCTGGCCGCCGTGCTCGACTCGGCCCGCTTCTCGCACGCGCAGGGCACCGACTTCGTGTCGGGCGCGAGCCTCGCGTACCACCGGCTCGACGAGTTGCTGTCGCTCGCGCTGCGGCCCCGCGCCGACACCGCACCCGCCGAGATGATCTGACCCACCCCGAAGCGCCTTCGGCGCGGGGTCTTGTGCGATATTTCGATAATTCTCGTATAGTCGCATGCATGAACCAGGACGACGTCGTTTCTGCCCTTGCAGCCCTTGCCCACGCCATCCGCCTGCAAGTCTTCCGCGCGCTGGTGGTCGCCGGGCCGAGCGGTTTGACCCCGGGGGTGATGAGCGAGGGGCTGGGCATCGCCGGCACGACGCTCTCCTTTCACTTGAAGGAGCTGGTGAACGCCGGCCTCGTCACGCAGGAACGCGTGAGCCGGCACCTCGTCTACCGCGCCGCCTATGAGCGCATGAACGGCGTCATCGGCTACCTCACCGAGAACTGCTGCGCGGGTGAATCCTGCGCGGTCCCCGCTGCAGCCGCCGGCTGCGGATGCTGACCCACCCCAGGAGCCCGAAATGAAGCGATTCCATGTCCACGCCCATGTCCAGGATCTGCAGGCGAGCATCGCCTTCTACTCCAGGATGTTTGCCACCGAGCCGACCCGCGTCGAGAGCGACTATGCGAAATGGATGCTGGAAGACCCCAGGATCAACTTCGCGATCTCCACCCGCGGCGACGCCGTCGGCATCGACCACCTCGGCATCCAGGCGGACACCGAAGAGGAACTCTCCGCGCTGAAGGCCAGCGCCGAAGCCGCCGGCATGACGCTGCTCGATGTCGGCGAGACCAGCTGCTGCTACGCGCGCAGCGACAAGTACTGGGTGACCGATCCGCAAGGCATTGCCTGGGAGCAGTTCCGCACGCTGGGCAACATCCCGGTGTTCAGTGAGAAAACGCAGTCCGATGATTCCGGCTCGGCGGCGTGCTGCGTGGCCACGGCGCCTCGCGGCAAGCCGCTCGGCATTCCCGTGAAGGCATCGGCTTCGGGCTCCTGCTGCTGACGACCCGCATGCGCATCAACAGCCTGCCCTCTCGTGCGTTCGCTGAGTTTCTCGGCACGGGGCTGCTCCTGACGGTGGTCATCGGCTCCGGCATCATGGCCGAGCGCCTGGCCGGCGGCAATGCGGCCATCGCGCTGCTCGCGAACGCGCTGGCCACGGTGGGCGGGCTGTATGCGCTGATCGAGGTGTTCGGTCCCGTGAGCGGGGCTCACTTCAATCCGGCGGTGTCGATCGCCTTGGCCAGCCTGGGCCGGCTCCCGCGGGCCGACCTGGCTGCCTATGTGGCGGCCCAAGGGGTCGGCGCCGTGGCTGGCGCCTGGTTGGCACACGCGATGTTCGACCTGCCGCTGTTCCAGCTCGCCGCGACAACGCGCAGCGGCCCGGGTCTCTGGCTGGCGGAGTGCGTCGCGACCTTCGGCCTGCTGCTCGTCATCCTGCGCGTCCCGGGGCCCCGCGTCGCCGTTGCGGTTGCCGCGTACATCGGCGCGGCGTACTGGTTCACCGCGTCCACCTCGTTCGCCAATCCTGCGGCCGTCGTCGGGCGCGCGCTCAGCGACAGCTTCGCCGGCATCGCACCCCGCAGCGTGCCGGCCTTCATCGCGGCCGAGCTGGGCGGCGCGGCGCTGGCGCTGGTCGTGCACCGTTGGCTCCTCCCGGGCCTTCCCCCACACGACCATCACTCACCGGCAAAGCACCATGGATGACATCACGATCTTTCACAACCCGGCGTGCGGGACCTCGCGCAACGTCCTGGCCTTGATCCGGCATGCGGGGCTGGAGCCGACCGTCATCGAGTACCTGAAGACACCGCCGACGAAGGAACGCCTGCGCCAGCTGGTCGCGGACAGCGGCCAGCCGGTGCGCGCGCTGCTGCGCGAGAAGGGCACGCCGTTCGCGGAGCTGGGCCTCGGCCAGGCCCATTGGACGGACGAGCAGTTGCTCGACTTCGTCGTCGCGCATCCGCTGCTGTTGAACCGCCCTGTCGTCGTCACCCCGCTGGGCACGGCGCTGTGCCGTCCTTCGGACGTGGTGCTGACGCTGCTGCCGGTCGGCAAGTTGCCGCCGTTCACCAAGGAGGACGGCGAGGTGGTGACGGACAATGGCGTTCGGCGAAGGTGATCACTCAATTTGACCGAACGGTGCAAAAAGGCGTAGAGTCGCCGGCATGCCACGCGAACGCTCCTTCTCCGAACCCGAAGTACTGGACCGTCTGACCGACGTCTTCAGCACCCACGGCTATGCAGGCACCAGCTTGGCACTGCTGCAGGAGGCCACCGGCCTGGGCAAGCAGAGTCTCTACAACACCTTCGGCGACAAGCAGTCCATGTACTTGCAGGCCATCGACTGTGCCGTGCAACGCGGCGCGGGCGTCACCGCTGCGATGCAGTCCGCCGCAGAAGGACGAGAGGCCTTGGCGCTCTTCTTCGATGCCATGGTCCGGAACTGCGCCAGTGCAGATCCGGCGCAGCGCAGCTGCATCGTGACCGGCGGCCTGCTCGAAGGCGTCGACGAGCCGCCGCTGGCCTGGGCATTGACCGCCCGTTGGCAGGCCACCCACGAGTTGCTGCGCTCGGTGGTGGAGCGCGGGCAGCGCGATGGTTCGATTGCCAATCAGGCACCGTCGGCCGAGTTGGCCGAGTTGCTGATCGCGCTGATCAGCGGCTTGCGCGTCGCTGCACGTGCCGGGCGAGGCCGGGCGCAGATGGAGCGTCTGGCAGCCCTGACGCTGGGGGTTCTCGACATGGCTTGAGCCTTCTCTTCTTTCTCCCTGGCCGCGCACGCGGCTTCTTTTTTCATCGTTATTGACCGTTTGGTCTATTAGGAGTCATTCATGGACAAGTCCCTTGCAGGAAAGATCGCGCTGGTCACCGGCGCCTCACGCGGCATCGGCGCAGCCATCGCACGACGGCTGGTTGCCGACGGCGCCGAGGTGGTTCTGCATTTCGGTAGCGGCCGCGCCGAAGCCGAAGCCCTGGCGGCCTCGTTGCGCGATGCCGGCCACAAGGCCCATCTGCTGCAGGCCGACCTGGCGGCGGTGGATGGCGGCCAGCAACTCGTCACGCGCCTGGCGGCCTTGCAGCTGCCTCGCATCGACATCCTGGTCAACAACGCCGGCGTCGCGCTGTTTGCCGGGCTCGCCGGGACCAGTGCCGCGGAGTTCGAGAAGCTCGTCAGCGTGAACATGCGCAGCTTGTTCTTCGTCACGCAAGGCGTGGTGCCGCTGATGCCCGATGGCGGCCGCATCGTCAACATCGGCACCGCGGCCACACGCATCGCGTTTCCGGGCATCACCGCCTATTCGGCGAGCAAGGGCTTCGTGGACGCACTGACGCTGCAGCTGGCCGCTGAGCTGGGCCCCAGGGGCATCACCGTCAACGTGGTGGCGCCGGGTGCCATCGAGACCCGCATGAGTCCGTGGATCAACGAGCCGGGCGGCAAGGAAGTGCTGGCACAGGTGCAAGCCCTGCCAGGCGTCGGCCAACCGGCCTACATCGCCGGCGTGGTGGCCTTCCTGGCCGGACCCGACGGCGCGTGGACCACCGGGCAGGTCGTCGACGCGAGTGGCGGCACCAAGCTCTGAACCACCGCGAGACGAGACCGGCGGTCGCACCTGCGCGCGTGAGACTTCCAGGGTCAGCTCTACCGGCCAGGGACTCAAGTTGCCCCAGGCCGAACCGAAGTAAGTCGTCATGGTCAACTCGATCTCTTCTGTTGCGGTCAATGCCGCCTCCGCACCGGCCGCTTCGGGGTCGGGGCTCGAGGCTGAACTGGCCAAATGCGAGGGGCAGTTGTCCGACTGGGTGCACTGTCCCTCGGCCAAGACGCCCGAAGGCAAGGAGAAGATCGCTGAAATCAGTTCACGCCTGGATACCCTGAAGGCGCGCATCGCCAAGCGGGATCACCAAACCGTATCGACATCGGCGCGCTCCAGCAACGAAGATCAGAACCCGCCCCAGGCGGTCGGCGGCACTGCGCTGAACGGACTGGGCGGATATCTCGACACCTACGCGTAACGCTGATCGCCTGTGCTTCCGGCGGGCACCGAGGGCATGAGCAGATGCGGCAGCGGCTCGAAACCGCCAAGGCGGTTGATGGGACTCGAACCTGGGTCGGAGATGATGGTGGCACTTCCGAGTAGGTGCACTTCGTATCGCAGCTTCGGCGCTCGCCCAGCAGGCGGCTGTGCGTTCCTGTGCTGCAGCGCATCCGGTAGACGGGCTGGCTGATGTGGAAGGACTACAGGGCAGACCTGGATGGCACCGGCTATCTCGTGGTCTTGTTTGCAATCTCGTCCAGCATGATCTGGTACAGGATGCGTGCGCTGAGCTGCAGGTCTTCGATCGGGGCGCCCTCGTTCAAGCCGTGGTAATTGATCGGTGGCCCGAATGCCAGGGTGAAGAGCGGGCCGGCCGCGACGAGATTGACCTGCCCTTTTGCATCGGTGCCCCCGCCGATGGCCGCCAACGGCATCGGCGCGCCCACCGCCCGCTCATAGGCGCCGCTGATCCGTTGGAACCGCGGACTCTGCGGGTCGCGCACGTCGGGTGAAGCGGCGTTCACGGTCGCCACCGTGACGGCCTGACCCGGCCGGTCCTGCTGAAAGCGGTTGACCAGTTGTTGGAAGGCATCGGGGAACACGCTGGTGCCTGGCAACTGCCCCTCGGTCTTGCCGTCCCACGCCACGCCGTGATGGCCGAGGGCATAGCGGATGTCGATTCTGAGGGCCACGTCTTGGGGGCTGGTCGTGACGCGCGTCAGCGCGTAGGTCGTCCCGTTGCCTTGCTCGAAGACCTGATCGTGGCGTTCGAGCAGGTCGGGATGCTTCTCGCCGAAGACCGTCGTGCCCCAACCCCAGGCCATGAACTGCAGCATCCGTCCGACGCCGTTCGGCGCGAGCGTCGCGTCGTCCACCAGGTGGGCGAGGAAGTTCGCGAGCGAGACGACCGGGCTCGCTCCGTTCGCGCGGTTCTCATCCGGCACCGACCCGTGTTGCGCGCCGATGACCTTGGTGGTCAGGACCACCGCCTTTGCGTCGCGCGAAACCTCGAGCGGCGCGCGCCGATACAGCGGATCGTCGAAGCCGTATTGCTGGTAGAGATCGGCGACGTTGGCCGCCAGGCGGTCGAGCGCGGCCTCATCGTTGCCGTTGATGCGCGCGGTCACCGTGTCCGGGATCTGATTGGTGGCTCCGGGGGCGCTGTTGAATGCCTCGATGAAGATGCCGTTGCTCGGCGCCGCGCCGAGCGGGACGGTGAAGATCGGCCGCTCGATCCCCTTCTCCGCGCGGACCGTCCAGACCGCATCGAAGACAATGCCGAAATCGGGCACGCCGACCTCCTGGAAGTAGTACGCGGTCGAGAAGTCGGTCTCCTCGGAGGTGTCGAAGATCAGTTCGACCGTCAGCCCGTCGAGTGCGTTGGTTCCGTCGTAACGGTTCGCCAGCGCCCGCATCACGATGAGCGCGAGGACGGCTGGGCCCTTGTCATCCGCCGCCCCTCGGCCCACCAGGAAGGGCTGCGCCGCGCCGCGGTAGTCACGCGCCTCGACCCGCGGCTCGAAAGGCCGCCAATCCGCATTGCCGGGGGGCACGGTGTCCAGGTGCGCCAGGATCGCGACCTTCTTCGGCCCGCTGCCGAGACGGAACCCGAACACCCATTGGGTCTGGGTCGGGCCCGCCCGGCGCCACTCGAACGGCTCGAGCTTCAGGGTGCTCTGCCCCAGGTTGAACTCCTGGGCCAGCCCCATCAGGTAGTCGCGCGAGCGCGTCAGGTTGTCGACCACCAACTGCTCGCTTTGCGGGTCTTCCGTGCGGTACGTCTGCAGCGTGACGAGGTGGCTCGTCTCGGACACGAATTGCTGCGCCAGCGTCCGCTCCAAGTACGAGCGGGTATCGTCGCCATCCGAACTGCCGCAGCCAGCGAAGAACACCAGGGCAGCGACGGCCAAGCGACCGTGATGCACAAGGTCGCGTTTCATGCAGCTAGGCATAGGCATAAGAACCTCCGCCGTGTTCACGTATCGTGCCGATCAAACCCCGACGGCTCAGGGCGGTATGCATCGCCATCGCGATCTCCTCTCGTTGCTGTGGCAAAGGATCGCGGGCAATCCGCGTGCCATGACGGTGGCTGCCAAGGCTGAGTCAGCGCGAAGTGGCGCCCGCTTCGCCTCCTCGAGCGATAGCACGGTTCGGTGGCAGGGCTGCTGGCACGCCCAAGCTGCACAGCCAAGTGGCTGAACCTGAAGAGAGAAAGCGAACGCCGTCGGTGATCACCCAGGGCAGACGGAGCCACCGTCCTGGCCTCGATATTCCAAACTTTGGAATATGAGGCGATGAGCGCACAAAAAACAGGCAGCTCAGAAAGCGGAAAAGCCCTTGCAACTCATTGAGCTGCAAGGGCTTTTTGTTGGCGGAGTGGACGGGGCTCGAACCCGCGACCCCCGGCGTGACAGGCCGGTATTCTAACCAACTGAACTACCACTCCAGTTTCTTCTAACCGCAGCAGGTTTCCACTTCGACTCGCAGCCTTTCAGCCGCCGATTCTCTGTGCAAGCCCCGCCAAACTTGGCGTCCCCTAGGGGATTCGAACCCCTGTAATCACCGTGAAAGGGTGGTGTCCTAGGCCTCTAGACGAAGGGGACTGAAACCTTCCGATCTCGCAATCACTTCACCACTTCGAACAGCGCACCCAGACTCGAAGTCTTGGTGGAGGTAAGCGGGATCGAACCGCTGACCTCTTGCATGCCATGCAAGCGCTCTCCCAGCTGAGCTATACCCCCTTGGGTGACCTGTCGGACGCTCTTGCGAACTACCTTCAGACGCTGCGCTGTTCTCACTAGCGAAGACCACGATTATAGGCAGATTTTTTAGGCCTTCTGGAGACGCTCCAGAATTTTTTGTCGCGCGAAGAGCTCGAGCACCGCATCGACCGACGGCGTCTGCGCACGGCCGCACACCAGCACGCGAACCGCATGCGCGAGTTGCGGCATCTTCAGGCCGTGGGCCGCGAGCGTCTCCTTGATCGCGGCCGCGATCGCGGGCTTGGTCCACTCGCTGAGTGCGGCCAGCTTGTCGCGCAGCGTCGCGAGCGCCGGCTTGACCGCATCGGTCACGTGCGCCGCGAGGTCTTCGGCGCTCGGCGCCACGTCGGCGAAATACATCTGCAGCCAGTCGGCCAGTTCCACCGTCGTCGAGCAGCGGTCCTTGAACAATCCGCAGCGCGCGGCCACCTCGTCTTCCGTCACGCTGATGCCGCGGCGCGCGAACTGCCCCACCACCAGCGCGGCCAGCCGCCGCTCGTCGATGGTCTTCAGGTAGTGCGCGTTGACCCACGCGAGCTTCGCCGCATCCCATTGCGCGGGGCTCTTCGACAGGTGGCTGCCGTCGAA
The DNA here is from genome assembly GCF_054049715.1 of Rhizobacter sp. P5_C2. Lineage (NCBI taxonomy): Bacteria > Pseudomonadati > Pseudomonadota > Betaproteobacteria > Burkholderiales > Sphaerotilaceae > Rhizobacter > Rhizobacter sp. P5_C2. The sequence continues at coordinate 29,068 of NZ_JBFULV010000074.1, forward strand.
CCACGACACCAGCTGCTCGCTCGTGAACAGCTCTTCGTCGCCATGGCTCCAGCCCAGGCGCGCCAGGTAGTTCAGCATCGCCTCGGGCAGGAAGCCGTTCTCTTCGTACGCCGTCACGCTGACCGCGCCGCGCCGCTTCGACAGCTTCTGCCCGTCGTCGCCGAGGATCACCGGCACGTGGCCGAACAGCGGCAGCGGCGCCTTCAGCGCGTTGAAGATGTTGATCTGCCACGGCGTGTTGTTCACATGCTCGTCGCCGCGGAACACGTGGCTGATCGCCATGTCCCAGTCGTCGACGACCACCGCGAAGTTGTACGTCGGCACGCCGTCGGCGCGCATGATGATCAGGTCGTCGATCTCCTTGTTCGCGATGCTGATCGGCCCCTTCACCAGGTCGTCCCAGGTGACGATGCCGTCGTGCGGGTTCGCGAAGCGGATCACCGGCTCCACGCCGGCCGGCGGCACCGGCAGCGCCTTGCCGGGCGCCGGACGCCAGCGGCCGTCGTAGTGGGTTTTCTCGCCACGCGTGCGCTGTTCCTCGCGCATCACGTCGAGTTCTTCGGGCGTCGTGTAGCAGCGGTAGGCGCTGCCTTCGGCGAGCATCTGGTCGACCACCGCGCGGTAGCGTTCGAGCCGCTGCATCTGGTAGATCGGACCTTCGTTGTAGTCGAGCCCGAGCCAGCGCATCGACGCGAGGATCTGGTCGACCGAATCCTGCGTCGAGCGGGCGACGTCGGTGTCTTCGATGCGCAGCACGAACTCGCCGCCGAAGTGGCGCGCGAAGGCCCACGAATACAGCGCGGTGCGGGCCGTGCCCAGGTGCAGGAAGCCGGTGGGCGACGGGGCGATGCGGGTGCGGATCGGTCGGGTCATGATGTGGGGATCAAAGGGAATCGAGGCCGGCCAACCCACGCAGCAGGTCGGCCTTCAGGTCCTGCACGTCGTCCAGGCCCACCGCCACGCGGATCAGGCCCTGCGTGATGCCGGCGGCCTGGCGCTGGTCTTCGGTGAGCCGGCCGTGCGAGGTGCTGGCCGGGTGCGTGATCGTGGTCTTGGTGTCGCCGAGGTTGGCGGTGATCGAGCACACCTGCGTCTGGTCGATCACATGGAATGCATTCTTGCGCGCGCTGGTGGCGTCGGTGCTCTTCACGGTGAACGACACGACCGCGCCGCCCGAGCCCGATTGCTGCGCCATCGCTAGCGCGTGCTGCGGGTGCGAACGCAGGCCTGGGTAGAAGACGCGCGCCACTTGCGGCTGCTGCTCGAGCCAGCCGGCCAGCTGCAGCGCACGGTCCCCTTGCGCCTGCATCCGGATCGACAGCGTCTCGAGCCCCTTCAGCACCACCCAGGCGTTGAACGGCGACAGCGACATCCCCGCGCTGCGCATCACCGGCACGAACTTGTCATTGATGAGCTGCTCCGGCCCGCACACGGCACCGGCAATCACGCGGCCCTGCCCGTCGAGGTACTTGGTGCCGGAGTGCACGACCAGGTCGGCGCCATACTCGATCGGCCGCTGCAGCGCCGGCGAGCAGAAGCAGTTGTCGACAGCGAGCAGCGCGCCCGCTTCGTGCGCGACCTGCGCCAGCGCGCGGATGTCGCACACCTCGGTCAACGGGTTGGTCGGCGACTCGGCGAACAACAGCCTGGTGTTCGGCTTGAGCGCGCGCCGCCATTCATCGGGATCGGTCTGCGAGACGAACGTGGTCTCGACGCCGAACTTCGCGAACTCGCGGCCGAACAGCATGATGGTCGAGCCGAACACGCTGCGCGAGCAGATCACGTGGTCGCCGGCCTTCAGCAGCGCCATGCCGAGCAGCAGGATCGCGCTCATGCCGCTGGCGGTGCCGATGCAGGCCTGCGCGCCTTCGAGGGCGGCCAGGCGGCGCTCGAACATCGTCACCGTCGGGTTGCTGAAGCGCGAGTAGATGAAGGCTTCTTCTTCATTCGCGAAGCGCGCCGCGGCACTCGCCGCATCGGGCTGCACGAAGCTGCTGGTGAGGAACAGCGCCTCCGAGTTCTCGCCCCACGCGCTCGGCGGCAGGCCCTCGCGCACGGCCAGCGTGTCACGCCGCACGTCGGCCGGCAGCTCGACGCGCGGGATGCCTCGCTTCGCCGGCGCGTCGGCCATCAGCCGCGCTCCGTCGTCGCGCTCTGCAGTGCGAGGCGCGAGCGGTCGGCGCCCTCTTCCTCTTCGCCGCCCTGCGACTTGCGCTGCGCCGCGATCGCGTCGAAATCGGCGGCCGTCACGTCGCCCGTCACGTAGTAGCCGTCGAAGCACGAGGCCTCGAAGCCGTTCAGCGACGGGTTCAGCGCGCCGACCACCTTCTTCATCGCGGCCACGTCCTGGTAGATCAGCGCGTCGGCGCCGATGAACTGGCGGATCTCCTCGATGCTGCGGTTGTGCGCGATCAGCTCTTCACTGGTCGGCATGTCGATGCCGTACACATTCGGAAAGCGCACCGGCGGCGCGGCCGAGGCCATGTAGACCTTGCGCGCACCGGCGTCGCGCGCCATCTGCACGATCTCTTTCGAGGTGGTGCCGCGCACGATCGAATCATCGACCAGCAGCACGTTGCGGCCCTTGAACTCGACCGCGATCGCATTGAGCTTCTGGCGCACCGATTTCTTGCGCACGCCCTGCCCCGGCATGATGAAGGTGCGGCCCACGTAGCGGTTCTTCACGAAGCCCTCGCGGTAGGGCTTGCCGATCTTCTGCGCGAGCTGCATCGCCGACGGGCGGCTCGATTCGGGGATCGGGATCACCACGTCGATCTCGTTCGGCGGCATCGTCGAGATCAGGCGCTGCGCGAGCGTCTCGCCCATGTTCAGGCGCGCCTGGTAGACCGACACGCCGTCCATCACCGAATCGGGCCGCGCCAGGTACACGAACTCGAACATGCACGGGTTCAGCGTCGGGTTCTCGGCGCACTGCTGGGTGTGGATCTTGCCGTCCAGGTCGATGAAGACGGCTTCGCCTGGCGCCACATCGCGGACCAGCTTGTGGCCGGTGCCTTCGAGCGCGACCGATTCGCTGGCCACCATCACCTCGGGGCCGTTCGGCGTCATCACCTCGCCGAAGCACAGTGGGCGGATGCCGTACGGGTCGCGAAAGGCCAGCAGCCCGTAGCCGGCGATCAGCGCGACCACCGCGTACGAGCCCTTGATGCGCTTGTGCACCGCGCCGACCGCCTTGAAGATCTCTTCGGTGGTCAGCGGCAAGTCCCGCGCGGCCATCTCGAGCTCGTGCGCGAGGATGTTGATCAGCACCTCGGTGTCGCTCTCGGTGTTGATGTGGCGGCGGTCGATGTCGAACAGCTCCTGCTTCAGCGAGTGCGCATTGGTCAGGTTGCCGTTGTGCACCAGCACGATGCCGAACGGCGCGTTCACGTAGAAGGGCTGCGCCTCTTCCTCGTTGTAGGCGTTGCCGGCGGTCGGGTAGCGCACCTGGCCCAGGCCCACGGTGCCCGGCAGGCCGCGCATGTTGCGGGTGCGGAACACGTCGCGCACCATGCCGCGCGCCTTGTGCATGAAGCACTTGGTGCCCAGCATCGTGACGATGCCGGCGGCATCCTGGCCGCGGTGCTGCAGCAGCAGCAGCGCGTCGTAGATCAGCTGGTTGACCGGCGTTTTCGAGATCACGCCAACGATGCCGCACATGGGAGAGTCCTTGCTTGTTCAACCCACCCGCGTCATGCGGGCAGGTGGGAAGAGAGTTGAGGCGGAAGCAACGGCTTCAAGCCCGCCAGGGCCGCATTGAGCCACGGCGCGCCAAGCGATGCCTGCCAGGCCGGCGATGTCACCAGCGGCGTCATGCCGACCACCATGCCGATGGCCAGCAGCACGACCACGCCGCGCAGCAGGCCAAAGAAGCCGCCCAGCAGGCGGTCGATGATGCTCAGCGGCGTCACGTGGATCAGAAAGCGCAGCAGCCGGGCCAGGATGCCCCAGACGATCAGCGCCGCGACGAAGGTCAGCGCAAACGCGGCCGCATGGTTGATGCCGGAGCCGATGCGCCCGACCGGGATGTGCGGCGCGACCATCGGCGTCAGCCATTGCGCGGCAAACCAGGCCGCGAACCAGCCGACCAGCGACAGCAGCTCGAACACCAGGCCGCGCACGAGGCCCACCAGCACCGAAATGCCCAGGATGCCGAGAAAAAGTCCATCGACCCAGCCCATCGGCGCCGTCACAGCGTCAGGATGGCCGACGGCAGGCCGGCGGTCTTGATCTTCGCAGCAGCCCTGTCGGCCTCGTCGCGCGACGCGAACGGGCCGACGCGCACGCGGATGCGGTTGCCCGCCGAGGTCTCGACGACCTGCGTGTAGGTCTTCAGGCCGAGCTTCTCGACCTTGTGGCGGGCATCGCGGGCGGCGTTGACCTCGGCGAACGCGCCGACCTGCACGACGAAGCGGCCGGCCGCCTCGGGCGAGGCGGGCTTGCCGTCGAGCAGGGCCTGCGCGCGGGCGCTGTCGGTGGGCTTCGGGGTGGGCTTGTCGGCGGGTTTGTCGGCAGGCTTCTCGACCGGTTTGCGCTCAACCGGTGCGGCAGCCGGCGCGGGCGTCGGCTTCGGCGTGATGGGCGCCACAGCCGGCGGTGTTGCCACGGTGGCCGGCGGCGGCGCCACGGGTGCAGGCGCCGAGGCAGCCGGTTCGCGGCCCGCATCGGCGACGTTCTCGGCGATCACGCT
>NZ_JBFULV010000075.1:0-32645 GCF_054049715.1 Rhizobacter sp. P5_C2
CGCCCGCACCGCGCCGCTGCTCAGCGCGGCCAGGTCGGCCGTCTCCAGCGCCGCCACCTGGGCCGGCGTCAGCGCCGCGGCCTGCGCGGTCGACAGCGCCGCGAACTGCGTGGTCGTCAGCGCGTTCAGGTAGTCGGTCGGCAGCGCCGCAAGCTGCGGGCCGGTCAGCGACGCGATCTGCGCCGTCGTCAGCGCAGCGAACTGGTCGGAGCCGAGCGCCTCCACCTGCGCCGGCGTCAGCGCGCGAAACGCGGCCGAACTCAGCGCGCGCAGGTCGGCAGTTTCCAGCGCCAGCATCTGATCCGTCGTCAGCGCGGCCGCCTGCGTGGCGGTCAGTGCCGCGGCCTGGGCCGTCGTCATGGCAGCGATCTCGGCGGTCGTCAGCGCGGCCACCGAGGCCACGCTCAGCGCCTTGATCGCCGCGGTGTTCAGCGCCGCCCAGTCAGCGGTCTCCAGGCTCGCCACCTGGGTGGGCGACAAGGCCGCCACCTGCGCTGACGTCAGCGCCGCGAACTGTGCCGTGCCGAGCGCCTGCAGGTCGTCGCTGTTGAAAGAGGCCACCTGCGCCGGCGTCAGTGATGCGATCTGCGAGGTGGTCAGCACCGCGAGCTGTGCCGGGGTCAGCGCGTCGATCTGCGAGGCGCTCAGCGCGCGGAACGCGGCCGAACTCAGCGCGCGCAGGTCGGCCGTCTCCAGCGCCGCGATCTGCGCATCGCTCAATGCAGTGATCTGCGCCGAGTTCAGCGCCGCGGCCTGCGCGGTGGTCAGCGCGGCGATCTCGTCCGTCGTCACCGCGGCCAGCGCCAGCGGGTCGATGCCGCGGATCGCGGCTGTCGACAACGCCGCCCAGTCGGCCGTCGGCAGCGCGGCCAGTTGCGCCGGGCTCAGCCCCGCGGCCTGCGCCGAGGTGAGGGCGGCGAACTGCTGTGTCGACATCTGCTGCAGGTCGTCGGTGCCGAGGGTCGCCACCTGCGCTCCCGTCAGCGTGGCGATCTGCGCGGTGGTCAGTGCGCCGATCTGCGTCGGCAGCAGCCCGTCGAACTGCGCCGTCGTCAGCGCGGCCAGCTGGGTGGTGCTCAACAGCGCGATCTGCGCGGTGGTCAAGGCATCGAGCTGTGCGGCCGACAGCCCGCGCAGCGCGGCCGTCGTCAGCGCGCGCAGGTCGGCGCTCTCCAGGTGCGAGATCTGCTGCGTGGTCAGCGCCGCAGCCTGCGCGCTGTTCAGCGCGGCGAACTCGGCGGTCGTCATCGCGTTCAGCGCCGCGGTCGCCAGCGCGGCGATCGCGGCCGGCGACAGCGCGGCCACCTGCTGCGTGGTCAGCAGCACGATCTCCTGCGTCGTTAGCGCGGCCAGTTGCGCACTGCTCCAGCCGCGGATCGCCGCGGTGGTCAGCGCGCGCAGGTCGGCCGTCTCCAGGTTCGTGGCCTGCAGCGGGGTGATCGCGCCGGCCTGCACCGGCGTCAGCATCCCGAACTGCGCGGTCGTCAGCGCGTTCAGCTCGCTGGTCGTCATGCCGGCGATCTGCTGCGTCGTCAGCGCCTGCACCTGGGCGTCGGTGAGCCCGGTGGTGTTGGAGGTGGTGACCGGCGGCGCCGGCGTGGCCGAGTTCGTGGTGTTGCCGTCGGACGAGAACAGGTCCCGCCAGGCCGAAGGCAGCAGCTTGCTGACCAACCACTTGACGAAGCCGAATTTCATGCGAGCAGGGGGGCGGGTGACGGGCGTGAGCGCGCGGCACGCACTTCAGGGAGTGCGTGCCGCGCCATCGGTTGCCGCGCTCAGATCAGCGGGCCGATGTTCTTCAGGTGCTCTTCATCGGCCAGCAGCTTGTGGTCGATGTGCACCGCGGCGTGCGCCGTCGGTTGCGTCGCCGCGACCGTCGGGGCACTGCTGCCACCGGCCAGCACGTCGCTGGTCGGCGCGGCCAGCACGTCGGCCAGTTGCACCGGCAGTTCCTTGGCTGCCGCCGCATCGGTCGTCGGCGCCTTGCCGAACCACACGTCCGCCATGTCGTGCTTGGCGCCGTCCGCCGTCGTGTAGCTCGACACCAGGCCCAGCAGGTTGCCGTTCTGCACCGTCGTGCCGCTCGCGGCATGCAGGTCCAGCGAGACGATCCCGAAGTCGGCCAGGCCGTGCAGCTCGCCCTTCTCGGAGATGCCGTCCTGGTTGGCATCGACCCACACCTTCAGCTTGTCGAAGTTCACGTCCGCGGCGGTCAGCTTGCCGTCGTGGTTGGTGTCCTCGATCTTCATGGCCTCGTAACCGTTGCCGGCGCGGGTGCCGTCGGCCTTCACGGTCGCGACGCCGAACAGCTCGGTGCCGTCGTTGATCTTGCCGTCGCCGTTGCGGTCCATCACCAGGATGCCGTCCGTCGCAGCCGCCCAGCCCACCTTGTTGGCATGGCCGGTGGCGTTCAGGTCGAAGTTGACCCCGTGCGCCGCCGACACCGTCGAGACGCCGTCACCGTTCAGGTCCAGCACGATCGGCGAGGCCGCCATGAAGGCGTCCAGCTGCGGCGACGACATCACCGCGATGTCCTGGCCTTCGAAGGCCGCGATCTGCGTCATCGACATCGCCGCGATGTCCTGGGTCTCCAGGGCCATCGTCTGCGTGGTCGTCAGCGCGATCACCTGGTCGGTCGTCAGCGAATGCACCTGGGCGGTCGTGAAGGCCGCGATCTGGGCACCGCTCAACGCCTGGAAGGTGTCGGTCGTGATGGCCTGGATCTGGTCGGTCGTCAGCGACTGGATCGCGGCCGTGCTCAGCGCATGGATGTCCGCGGTTTCCAGGTGGCCGATCTGCGTGGCCGTCAGCGACTGGATCTGTGCCGTGTTCATCACCAGGAACTGCGAGGCGGTGAACGCGTTCAGGTCGTCGGTCGCCAGGTGCGAGAGCTGCGAGGTCGTCAGGTTGCTCACCTGGCCGCCCAGCGACGACAGCTGCGTCGTGGTCAGTTCACCCAGTTGCGCGTCCGTCAGGGCACGCAGCGAGGTCGAGTTCAGCGCGCGCAGGTCCTGCGTTTCGATCACCGAGATCTGGTCGGTCGTGATGCCGAGCACCTGGGTCGCCGACAGCGACGCGTAGTGCGCCGTGGTCAGTGCCTGCAGGTCCTCGGACGTCATCGTCCCGATCTGCGACGCGGTCAGCGAGGCCGACTGCGCCGTGGTCAGCGCCGCGAACTGCGTGCCGGTCAGCGCGTTCAGGTCGTCACTCGACAGGCTGGAGATCTGCGTCGTGGTCAGCGAAGCCACCTGCGCCGTCGTCAAGGCACCGAACTGGTCGGAACCCATCGCATCCAGCTGCGCGGTGCTCAGCGAACGCAGCGCCGCGGTGCTCAGCGCACGCAGGTCGTCGGTCTGCAGGGCCGTCATCTGGTCGGACGTGAAGGACTGCACCTGGGCCGTCGAGAAGACCGCGAACTGGCTGGTGGTCAGCGCGTTCAGGTCGTCGGTGGTCAGCGTGCCGACCTGGCTGGCCGACAGCGCCGCCACCTGGCCGGTGGTCAGGGCCGCCATCTGGTCGGACGTGAGGGCCGCCAACTGGTCGGAGTCCAGCGCGCGGATCGCGTTGGTGCTCAGCGCGCGCAGGTCGGAAGACTCCAGGTTCGGCATCTGGTCGGTCGTCAGCGCATGCGCCTGGGCCGTCGTGAAGGCCGCGTACTGCGCGGTGGTCAGCGCACGCAGGTCGTCGGATTGCAGGCCGGCGATCTGGGTGGCCGTCAGCGATGCCACCTGGGCCGTCGACATCGCCGCGAACTGCGCGGTGCCGAAGGCGTTCAGGTCGTCGGTGACCAGGTTGCTCAGTTGCGCGGTCGTCATCGCCGCCACCTGGGCCACCGTGAGCTGGCCCATCTGGTCGGAGCTCAGCGCATCGATCTGCGCGGTGCTCATGTTGGCGATGGCCGAGGTGCTGAGGGCACGCAGGTCCGACGATTCAAGGTGCGGGATCTGGTCGGAGGTCAGCGAAGCCACTTGCGCGGTCGACAGGATCGCGAACTGCGTGGTGCTCAGCGCATTCAGCGAGTCGGAGCTCAGCGACGACAGCTGGGTGGTCGTCAGGGCGCCCACTTGCGCGGTCGTCAGCGAAGCCACTTGATCCGAAGTCAGCGCAGCGAACTGGTCGCTGTTCAGGCCACGGATGCCGGCGGTGCTGATCGCACGCAGGTCAGCCGATTCCAGGTGCGGGATCTGGTCGCTGGTCAGCGCGCCGACTTGCGCGGTGCTGAGCGCGGCGAACTGCGCCGTGGTCATCGCACGCAGGTCGTCGGTTTCCAGGCCAGCCACCTGGCCGACCGTCAGCGACGCGACCTGGGCGGTCGACAGCGCGGCGAAGTCGGCGGTGTTCAGCGCGTTCAGGTCGGTGCTGGTCAGGTTGCTCAGCTGCGAGGTGGTCAGTGCGGCCACTTGCGCGGTCGTCAGCTGGCCCATCTGGTCCGAGGTCAGCGCGTCGATCTGCGCCGTGGTCCAGTTGCGGATCGCGGCGGTGCTCAGTGCACGCAGGTCGGCCGATTCCAGCGTCGGGATCTGGTCGGTGGTCAGCGCGGCGGCCTGGGCGGTCGACAGCGTCGCGAACTGCGTCGTCGTCAGCGCGTTCAGGTCGTCGGTGCCGAGCGTCGACAGCTGGGTCGTCGTCAGCGCGGCCACTTGCGCGGTCGTCAGCGCGGCGAACTGGTCGCTGGTCAGCGAGCCGAGCTGCGCCGAGTCGAGCTGGCGCAGCGCCGTCGTGCTGATCGCACGCAGGTCGCTGGATTCGAGGTTCGGCAGCTGGTCGGTCGTCAGCGCGGCGACTTGCGTGGTCGACAGCGCGGCGAAGTGCGCCGTCGTCATCGCGCGCAGGTCGTCCGACTGGAGCCCGGCGATCTGGCCGGCCGTCAGCGACGCGACCTGGGCGGTCGACAGCGCAGCGAAGTCAGCGGTGTTCAGCGCGTTCAGGTCGGTGCTGGTCAGGTTGCTCAGCTGGGCGGTCGTCAGGCCGGCGACTTGCGCCGTTGTCAGCTGGCCCATCTGGTCGGAGCTCAGCGCATCGATCTGCGCGGTGCTCCAGTTGCGGATCGCAGCGGTGCTCAGGGCACGCAGGTCCGACGACTCCAGGTGCGGGATCTGGTCGGTCGTCAGCGACGCGGCTTGCGCGGTCGACAGGATCGCGAACTGCGTGGTGCTCAGCGCGTTCAGCGAGTCGGAGGTCAGCGACGACAGCTGGGTCGTCGTCAGCGCGGCGACTTGGGCGGTCGTCAGCGAAGCCACCTGGTCCGACGTCAGCGCAGCGAACTGGTCGCTGTTCAGGCCGCGGATGCCGGCGGTGCTGATCGCACGCAGGTCAGACGATTCCAGGTGCGGGATCTGGTCGCTGGTCAGCGCGCCGACTTGCGCGGTCGACAGCGCGGCGAACTGCGCCGTCGTCATCGCACGCAGGTCGTCGGTCTCGAGGCCAGCCACCTGGCCGACCGTCAGCGATGCGACCTGGGCGGTCGACAGTGCCGCGAAGTCAGCGGTGTTCAGCGCATTCAGGTCGGTGCTGGTCAGGTTGGCCAGTTGGGTGGTCGTCAGGCCGGCCACTTGCGCGGTCGTCAGCTGGCCCATCTGGTCGGAGCTCAGCGCGTTCAGCTGGTCGGTGTTCCACGAGCGCAGGGCAGCGGTGCTCAGCGCACGCAGGTCCGAAGACTCCAGGTGCGGGATCTGGTCGGTCGTCAGCGACGCGACTTGCGCGGTCGACAGGATCGCGAACTGCGTGGTGCTCAGCGCGTTCAGCGAGTCGGAGGTCAGCGACGACAGCTGGGTCGTCGTCAGCGCGGCGACTTGCGCGGTCGTCAGCGAAGCCACTTGATCCGAGGTGAGGGCCGCGAACTGGTCGCTGTTCAGGCCGCGGATGCCGGCGGTGCTGATGGCACGCAGGTCGGCCGATTCCAGGTGCGGGATCTGGTCGCTGGTGAGGGCACCGACTTGCGCGGTCGACAGCGCGGCGAAGTGCGCCGTCGTCATTGCACGCAGGTCGTCGGTTTCCAGGCCGGCGATCTGGCTGACCTTCAGCGCGGCGACCTGGGCAGTCGTCAGCGCGGCGAAGTCAGCGGTGTTCAGCGCGTTCAGGTCTTCCGTCGTCAGGTTGGCCAGCTGGGTGGTCGTCAGGCCGGCCACTTGCGCGGTCGTCAGCTGGCCCATCTGGTCGGAGCTCAGCGCGTTCAGCTGGTCGGTGTTCCACGAACGCAGCGCGGCGGTGCTCAGCGTGCGCAGGTCGGTCGATTCGAGCACCGGGATCTGGTCGGTGGTCAGCGACGCGACTTGCGTGGTCGACAGCGCGGCGTACTGCTGCGTCGTCAGGGCGCGCAGGTCGTCGCTGTTCAGCGTCGACAGCTGCGTGGTCGTCAGCGCGGCGACCTGGCCGGTCGTCAGCGCGCCGATCTGGCTCGAGTCGAGGGCGGCCAGCTGGTCGCTGTTCAGCGCACGGATGGCCGTCGTGCTGATGGCGCGCAGGTCGGCCGATTCGAGGTTCGGGATCTGGTCGGTCGTCAGCGCACCGACCTGGGCCGAATTCATCGCGGCGTATTGCGCGGTGGTCAGGGCACGCAGGTCATCGGATTGCAGGCCGGCGATCTGGGTCGGCGTCAGCGACGCGACTTGCGCGGTGGACAGCGCAGCGAACTGCGCGGTGTTCATCGCGTTCAGGTCGTCGGTGACCAGGTTCGACAGCTGGGCGGTCGTCAGGCCGGCCACTTGCGCGGTCGTCAGCTGGCCCATCTGGTCGGAGGTCAGTGCGTCGATCTGCGCGGTGGTCCAGTTGCGCAGCGCGGCGGTGCTCAGCGAGCGCAGGTCCGACGACTCCAGGTGCGGGATCTGGTCGGTGGTCAGCGCGGCGGCCTGGGCGGTCGACAGGATCGCGAACTGGTTGGTCGTCAGCGCGTTCAGGTCATCGGAGCCGAGGCCGGCGAGTTGCGCCGGCGTCAGCGCAGCGACCTGGCCGGTCGTCAGCGCAGCGAACTGGTCGCTGGTCAAGGCACCGAGCTGGTCGGAGTTCAGCTGGCGCAGCGCGGCGGTGCTGATGGCACGCAGGTCGGCGGATTCGAGGTTCGGCAGCTGGTCGGTGGTCAGCGCGGCGACTTGCGCGGTGTTCAGCGCGGCGTACTGGGCCGTCGTCAGCGCACGCAGGTCATCGGACTGCAGGCCGGCGATCTGCGTCGCGGTCAGGCCGGCGACTTGCGCGGTCGACAGCGCGACGAACTGCGCGGTGTTCATCGCGTTCAGGTCGTCGGTCACCAGGTTGCTCAGCTGGGCGGTCGTCAGCGCGGCCACTTGCGCGGTCGTCAGCTGGCCCATCTGGTCCGAGGTCAGCGCGTCGATCTGCGCCGTGGTCCAGTTGCGGATCGCGGCGGTGCTCAGCGCACGCAGGTCGGACGATTCGAGCGTCGGGATCTGGTCGGTGGTCAGCGAGGCGGCTTGCGCGCTCGACAGCGTCGCGAACTGCGTCGTCGTCAGGGCGTTCAGGTCGCCGGTGCCCAGCTGCGACAGCTGGGTGGTCGTCAGGGCAGCCACTTGCGCGGTCGTCAACGCGGCCATCTGGTCGCTGGTCAGCGCGCCGAGCTGGTCGGAGTTCAACTGGCGCAGCGCGGCAGTGCTGATCGCACGCAGGTCGGCCGATTCCAGGTTCGGAATCTGGTCAGTCGTCAGCGCGGCCACTTGCGCGGTGTTCAGCGCGGCGAACTGGGCGGTGCTCAGTGCGCGCAGGTCATCCGACTGCAGGCCGGCGATCTGGGTCGGCGTCAGCGACGCGACTTGCGCGGTGGACAGCGCGGCGAACTGCGCGGTGTTCATCGCGTTCAGGTCGTCGGTGACCAGGTTGCTCAGCTGGGCGGTCGTCAGGCCGGCCACTTGCGCGGTCGTCAGCTGGCCCATCTGGTCGGAGCTCAGCGCATCGACCTGCGCGGTGCTCCAGTTGCGGATCGCGGCGGTGCTCAGCGCACGCAGGTCCGACGATTCGAGGTGCGGGATCTGGTCGGTGGTCAGCGCGGCGGCCTGGGCGGTCGACAGGATCGCGAACTGGGCGGTGCTCAGCGCGTTCAGCGAGTCGGAGCTCAGCGAGGCCAGCTGCGTCGTCGTCAGCGCGGCGACTTGCGCGGTCGTCAGCGAAGCGACCTGGTCCGACGTCAGCGCAGCGAACTGGTCGCTGTTCAGGCCGCGGATGCCGGCGGTGCTGATGGCACGCAGGTCGGAGGATTCGAGGTGCGGGATCTGGTCGCTGGTGAGGGCGCCGACTTGTGCGGTGCTGAGCGCGGCGAATTGCGCCGTCGTCATCGCACGCAGGTCATCGGTCTCGAGGCCGGCCACCTGGCTGACCTTCAGCGCGGCGACCTGGGCGGTCGACATCGCGGCGAAGTCGGCGGTGTTCAGCGCGTTCAGGTCTTCGGTGGTCAGGTTGGCGACCTGGGTGGTCGACAGCGCGGCGACCTGGGCCGTGCTCAGCGCGCCCATGTGGTCGGAGTTCAGCGCGGCCAGCTGGTCGCTGTTCAGCGCGCGGATCGCGGCGGTGCTCAGCGCACGCAGATCCTGCGTCTCCAGGTTCGACATCTGCGTCGTCGTGATGGCGGCGGCCTGGGCGGTCGTCATCGCGGCGAACTGCGCGGTGGTCAGCGCGTTCAGGTTGTTGGTGTTCAGGCCGTCGACCTGCGGCGTCGAGGTCAGCGCGGCGACCTGGGCGGTCGTCAGCTGGGCCATCTGGTCGGAGGTCAGCGCATTGATCTGGTCGGTGTTCAGCGCGCGGATCGCGGCGGTGCTGAGCGCGCGCAGGTCGGCCGATTCGAGGTTCGGGATCTGGTCGGTCGTCAGCGCGCCGACCTGGGCCGAGTTCATCGCGGCGTATTGCGCGGTGCTCAGCGCACGCAGGTCATCGGACTGCAGGCCGGCGATCTGGGTGACGGTCAGCGAGGCGACCTGGGCGGTGGACAGCGCGGCGAACTGCGCGGTGTTCATCGCGTTCAGGTCGTCGGTGTTCAGGCTCGTCAGCTGGGTGGTCGTCAGGCCGGCCACTTGCGCGGTGGTCAGCTGGCCCATCTGGTCGGAGCTCAGCGCATCGATCTGGGCGGTGCTCCAGCTGCGCAGTGCGGCGGTGCTCAGCGTGCGCAGGTCGGACGATTCGAGGTGCGGGATCTGGTCGGTGGTCAGCGCGGCGGTCTGCGCGCTCGACATCGCGCTGAATTGCGCGGTGCTCAGCGCGTTCAGGTCGTCCGAGGCCAGCGAGGCGATCTGCGTGGTCGTCAGCGCGGCCACCTGCGTGGTCGTCAGCGACGCGATCTGGTCGGAGGTCAGGGCGGCGAACTGGTCGCTGTTGAGGCCGCGGATGCCGGCGGTGCTGATCGCACGCAGGTCCGAGGACTCGATGTTGGGCATCTGGTCGCTGGTCAGCGCGGCGACTTGTGCCGTCGTCATCGCGGCGTATTGCCCGGTGGTCAGCGCGCGCAGGTCATCGGATTGCAGCCCGGCGATCTGCGTCGGGGTCAGCGCGGCAACTTGCGCGGTCGACAGCGCGACGAACTGCGCGGTGTTCATCGCGTTCAGGTCGTCGGTGCTCAGGTTGGCCAGTTGGGACGTGGTCAGTGCGGCGACCTGGGCGGTCGTCAGCTGGCCCATCTGGTCGGAGCTCAGTGCGTCGATCTGGGCCGTCGTCCAGTTGCGCAGCGCGGCGGTGCTCAGCGCGCGCAGGTCCGACGATTCGAGCGTCGGGATCTGGTCGGTGGTCAGCGAGGCGGCTTGCGCGGTCGACAGCGTCGCGAACTGCGTGGTCGTCAGCGCGTTCAGGTCGTCGGTGCCCAGCGTCGACAGCTGGGTCGTCGTCAGTGCAGCGACCTGGCCGGTGGTGAGCGCGGCCATCTGGTCGCTGGTCAGCGAGCCGAGCTGGTCGGAGTTCAGCTGGCGCAGCGCGGCGGTGCTGATGGCACGCAGGTCGCTCGATTCGAGGTTCGGGATCTGGTCGGTGGTCAGTGCGGCGACCTGGGCGGTCGTCAGCGCGGCGAACTGGGCGGTGCTCAGCGCGCGCAGGTCATCGGACTGCAGGCCGGCGATCTGCGTCGGCGTCAGCGCGGCGACTTGCGCGGTGGACAGCGCGGCGAACTGGTTCGTCGACAGCGCGTTCAGGTCGTCGGTGACGAGGTTGGACAGCTGGGCGGTGGTCAGTGCGGCGACTTGCGAGGTCGTCAGCTGGGCCATCTGGTCGCTGGTCAGCGCATCGACCTGGGCGGTCGTCCAGTTGCGGATCGCGGCGGTGCTCAGCGCACGCAGGTCCGACGATTCGAGGTGCGGGATCTGGTCGGAGGTCAGCGCGGCGGCCTGGGCCGTCGACAGCACGCCGAACTGCGTGGTGCTCAGCGCGTTCAGCGAGTCGGAGGTCAGCGACGACAGCTGGCCGGTCGTCAGCGCCGAGATCTGGCCGGTGGTCAGCGAGCCGACCTGGTCGGAGGTCAGTGCGCCGAACTGGTCGCTGTTCAGGCCGCGGATGCCGGCGGTGCTGATGGCACGCAGGTCGGACGATTCGAGCTTCGGGATCTGGTCGCTGGTCAGCGCGCCGACTTGCGCGGTGGTCAGTGCAGCGTACTGGGCGGTGCTCAGGGCGCGCAGGTCATCGGATTGCAGGCCGGCGATCTGCGTCGGGGTCAGGGCCACGACTTGCGCGGTGGACAGTGCGGCGAATTGCGCGGTGTTCAGCGCGTTCAGGTCGTCGGTGGTCAGGTTGGCCAGTTGCGCGGTCGTCAGGCCGGCGACCTGGGCGGTGGTCAGCGCGCCCATCTGGTCGGAGGTCAGCGCGTCGATCTGCGCGGTGGTCCAGCCCTTCAGCGCGGCGGTGCTCAGCGCGCGCAGGTCGTTGGTCTCCAGCGTCGGGATCTGGTCGGTGGTCAGCGCAGCGGCCTGGGCGGTCGACAGCGCGGCGAATTGCGTGGTCGTCAGCGCGTTGAGGTCGTCGGTGCCCAGCGTCGACAGCTGGGTGGTCGTCAGCGCGGCGACCTGGCCGGTGGTGAGGGCGGCGAACTGGTCGCTGGTCAGCGAGCCGAGCTGGTCGGAATTGAGCTGGCGCAGCGCGGCGGTGCTGATCGCACGCAGGTCGCTGGATTCGAGGTTGGGCAGCTGGTCGGTCGTCAGCGCGGCGACCTGGGCGGTCGTCATCGCGGCGTACTGGGCGGTGCTCAGGGCACGCAGGTCATCGGACTGCAGGCCGGCGACTTGCGTCGGCGTCAGCGCCACGACTTGCGCGGTGGACAGCGCGGCGAACTGCGCGGTGTTCATCGCGTTCAGGTCGTCGGTGACCAGGTTGGCCAGCTGGGCGGTCGTCATGGCGGCCACCTGCGAGGTGGTCAGCTGGCCCATCTGGTCGGAGGTCAGCGCATCGATCTGCGCGGTCGACAGGTTGCGGATCGCGGCCGAGCTCAGCGAGCGCAGGTCCGACGATTCGAGCGTCGGGATCTGGTCGGAGGTCAGCGCCGCGGCCTGCGCGGTGGTCAGCGCGGCGAACTGGTTGGTCGTCAGCGCGTTCAGGTCGTCGGTGCCGAGGTGCGCGATCTGCGTGGTCGTCAGCGATGCGACCTGGGCGGTCGTCAGCGCGGCGAACTGGTCGGAGTTGAAGGCGCCGAGCTGGTCGGAGTTCAGTGCGCGCAGCGCGGTGGAGCTCAGCGCCCGCAGGTCTTGCGTCTCCATCACGGCGAGTTCGGCGGTGCCGATCGCGGAGATGTTGGTCGACGGGATCGCGGCGACCTGCGTCGTCGTCAGTGCCTGGAACTGCGCGGTGTTGAACGCGGCCCAGTCCTCGGTCGTCAGCCCGGCAATGGACTTCGTCGACAAGCCGGCGATCTGAGCGGTCGTCAGGAACTGAATGATGCTGGCCATGAAGGGCGTCCTTTGTGTGGAATTCGTTTGCGGGGTCGGTGGGTGTGCGTGCACCTGCTCCAAACCGGACCCAGTCAAACGGGAATATCGGATACATGTGCCGAACCCTTAAGGTGCAAATGAGGCGGGGATACGGCGCTGTTTGCGCAATCCGTCTGGTTTGGGTCCGCATCGGCCGGTGCTGGTAGATTGCGCGCCATGACCGATTTCACGTTTCTCTGGCACGACTACGAAACCTTCGGCCGCGTGCCGCGCCATGACCGGCCGGCCCAGTTCGCCGGCATCCGCACTGATGCCGAGCTGAACGAGCTGCCCGGCGGCGAGCTGATGGTGTATTGCCAGCCGGCGCCCGACTACCTGCCCGATCCGGAGTCCTGCCTGCTGACCGGCATCCTTCCGCAGGCCTGCCTGGAGCGCGGCGTGCCGGAGCATGCGTTCGCCGACGCGATCGAGGCGCAGCTGGCGCAGCCCGGCACGGTGGGTGTCGGCTACAACACGATCCGCTTCGACGACGAGGTCACGCGCCACCTGTTCTGGCGCAACCTGATCGACCCGTACGCGCGCGAGTGGCAGAACCAGTGCGGGCGCTGGGATCTGCTCGATGTCGTGCGCCTGACCTGGGCGCTGCGGCCGGAGGGCATCACCTGGCCGACGCATGACGACGGGCGGCCGTCGTTCAAGCTGGAGCACCTGACGGCCGCGAACGGGCTGTCGCACGAGGCGGCGCACGATGCCTTGTCAGACGTGCGGGCGACGATTGCGCTGGCGAAGCTGATCAAGTCACGCCAGCCGCGGCTGTGGGATTTCGCACTGAAGCTGCGCAAGAAGGACGAGGTGCTCCAGGAGATGGGCGTGGGCCGGCCGTTTTTGCACATCTCGGGCATGTACGGCGTCGAGCGCGGCTGCATGGCGCTGGTGTGGCCGCTCGCGCCGCACCCGAGCAACAAGAATGAAGTGATCGTGTGGGACCTGGCCCACGACCCTGCGGAGTTGTTCACGCTGGACGTCGAGACGATCCGGCTGCGCATGTTCAGCAAGGCGGACGACCTGCCTGACGGCGTGGCGCGCCTGCCGATCAAGACGATCCACATCAACAAGTCGCCGATGGTGATCGGCAACCTGAAGACGCTGAGCGATGCGGTGGCGGCGAAGTGGGGCGTCGACGTGCCGCTGGCGATGGCGCATGCGGAACTGGCCGCGAAGCAGGGGCATCTGCTGGCCGGCATGTGGCCGGCGGTGTTCGAGCGGCCGGCGCCGAGCGCGAAGCCGGATGTCGACGAGGATTTGTACGGCGGCTTCGTCGGCAACGAAGACCGCAAGGCGCTGCAGCGGCTGCGCGGGTTGTCGCCGCAGCAGCTGGCCGACAAGCGGCCGGCGTTCGCCGATCCGCGGCTGGCGGAGATTTTGTTCCGCTACCGGGCTCGCAATTTCCCGCAGACGCTCAGCGAGGCCGAGCAGGCGCAGTGGCTGGAGCACCGGGTGCACAAGCTGCACGACGGGGCGGGGGGCGCGTTGACGCTGCAGGCCTTCTTCGACCGGATCGATGCGCTGCAGGAATCAGAAGCGCTGGCGGAGGATGAGCGGGCGCAGGACATCCTGGGCGCACTGGTCGACTACGCCACTGAGATAGCGCCCGAGCGGGATTGATTCCTGGCGTGTCTGCTGCGCGTCGCGGGGGGTGAGGGAATGGGCTGGGGGCTCATGCCGAGGCGGTCGACGCCCCCAGGGGGGCGCCGACTCCACGAAGAAGCTCGGCTCCGTGGGTGCATCGCCAAACTCCCTCCACTCACTTCGTTCGTTGTGGTCAAACAGTGGCGATGAGTCAGTCTACGAAGCGCGCTGGCGCGCGCCACCCCCGAAGCCGAGCTTCTTCGTCGCCTCAGAAATCGCCCCCAGCCCATTCCCTCACCCCCCGCGAAGCACCACCAGCTCTTGTTGGGGGGAAAAGATTGAAGTGACCGACGAGCACGCGAGCGCCCGCACGCTCGTCGGTCACTTCAATCTTTTCCCCCCAAACACAGCACGGCGGTTCCGCAAAGGCGCGGGTGGGGAGGCTGTGGAGCGCCAATAGGGACGGGGCGCCGGAGCTGGCTGGTTTCATGGCCCGCGTGCGCAGCACGCTTCGTGAACTGACTGTCGCCGACTGTTTGACCACAACGAACGAAGTGAGTGACGGGAGTTTCGGCGACGGGCCATGAAACCAGTCAGCGGAGGGAAGTCTTCGCCCCGAAAGGGGCGAAGACCGCACCGGCCGGCGAGCCACAGCCTCCCCACCCGCGCCTTTGCAAGCGCAGATGGACTCAAGCTTCGCTGTATTCCTTGATCCGGTCGAAGTTCAGGTACTGGTAGACCTTGTCGGACGCCGCCGTCAGCACCCCCATGTCCGCCATGTACTCGTCCTTCGTCGGAATGCGCCCGAGCTTCGAGCAGATCGACGCCAGCTCGGCCGAACCCAGGTAGACGTTGCTGTTCTTGCCCAGCCGGTTCGGGAAGTTGCGCGTGCTGGTCGAGAACACCGTCGCGCCTTCCTTCACCTGCGCCTGGTTGCCCATGCACAGGCTGCAACCCGGCATCTCCATGCGGGCACCCGCCGTGCCGAGCACGCCGTAGTGGCCTTCCTCGGTCAGCTGGTGCGCATCCATCTTGGTGGGCGGTGCCACCCACAGCTTCACGGGAATGTCGCGCTTGCCCTCGAGCAGCTTGCTGGCCGCCCGGAAGTGGCCGATGTTCGTCATGCACGAACCGATGAACACCTCGTCGATCTTCGCGCCCGACACCTCGGCCAGCGTCTTCACGTCGTCCGGGTCGTTCGGGCACGCGACGATCGGCTCGTGCACGTCGGCCAGGTCGATCTCGATCACCGCCGCGTAGTCGGCATCGGCATCGCCCTTCAGCAGCTGCGGGTTCGCGAGCCAGGCCTCTTGCGCGGCGATGCGGCGCTCCAGCGTGCGCGCATCGGCATACCCCTGCGCGATCATCCACTTCATCAGCGTGATATTGCTGTTGATGTACTCGATGATCGGTTCCTTGTTCAGGTGCACCGTGCAGCCGGCGGCCGAACGCTCGGCCGACGCATCGCTCAGCTCGAAGGCCTGCTCCACCTTCAGTTCGGGCAGCCCCTCGATCTCGAGGATGCGGCCCGAGAAAATGTTCTTCTTGCTCTTCTTCTCGACCGTCAGCAGTCCCTGCTTGATCGCATACAGCGGGATCGCGTTGACCAGGTCGCGCAGCGTGACGCCCGGCTGCATCGTGCCCTTGAAGCGCACCAGCACGCTCTCCGGCATGTCCAGCGGCATCACGCCGGTGGCCGCGGCGAACGCGACCAACCCCGAGCCCGCCGGGAAGCTGATGCCGATCGGGAAGCGGGTGTGGCTGTCGCCACCGGTGCCGACCGTATCCGGCAGCAGGAAACGGTTCAGCCAGCTGTGGATCACGCCGTCACCCGGGCGCAGCGAGATGCCGCCCCGCGTGCTGATGAACTCCGGCAGCTCGTGGTGCATCTTCACGTCGACCGGCTTCGGGTAGGCCGCGGTGTGGCAGAAGCTCTGCATCACCAGGTCGGCGCTGAAGCCCAGGCAGGCCAGGTCCTTCAGCTCGTCGCGCGTCATCGGGCCGGTGGTGTCCTGCGACCCCACGCTGGTCATGCGCGGCTCGCAGTACGTGCCGGGGCGCACGCCCTGCTGCTGGCCGTTGACGACCGGCAGCCCGCAGGCCTTGCCGACCATCTTCTGCGCCAGCGAGTAGCCCTTCTTGGTATCGACCGGGCTCTGCGGCAGGCGGAACAGCGTCGACGGCGCCAGGCCCAGTGCCTCGCGCGCCTTCGCGGTCAGGCCGCGGCCGACGATCAGCGGAATGCGGCCGCCGGCGCGCACTTCGTCGAACAGCACCTCGCTCTTGACCTTGAACTCGGCGATCACCTGGCCGTTCTTCAGCGCCTTGCCTTCATACGGGCGCAGCTCGACCACGTCGCCCATCGCCATCTGGCTCACGTCGAGCTCGATCGGCAGCGCACCGGCGTCTTCCATCGTGTTGTAGAAGATCGGCGCGATCTTGTTGCCCAGGCACACGCCGCCGAAACGCTTGTTCGGCACGTACGGAATGTCTTCACCGGTAAACCACAGCACCGAGTTGGTGGCCGACTTGCGGCTGGAGCCGGTGCCGACCACGTCGCCGACGTAGGCCACCAGGTTGCCCTTGGCGCGCAGGTCCTCGATGAACTTGATCGGGCCGCGCTTGCCGTCTTCTTCCGGGGTGATTCCCGGGCGCGCGTTCTTCAGCATCGCCAGCGCGTGCAGCGGGATGTCGGGGCGGCTCCAGGCGTCAGGCGCCGGCGACAGGTCGTCGGTGTTGGTCTCGCCACCCACCTTGAAGACGCTGACGGTGATCGACGCCGGCACCTCGGGGCGCGACGTGAACCATTCGGCATCGGCCCAGCTCTGCAGCACCGCGCGAGCGTGGTCGTTGCCCTTGTCGGCCTTGAGCTTCACGTCGTGGAACTGGTCGAACATCAGCAAGGTGCCCTTCAGGCCCTTGGCGGCGACGGCGCCGACCGCGGCGTCGTCCAGCAGGTCGATCAGCGGGCTGATGTTGTAGCCGCCGAGCATCGTGCCCAGCAGCTCGGTCGCCAGCTCGCGGGAAATCAATGAATTGGCTTCGGTGCCATGCGCGACGGCGGCAAGGTACGAGGCCTTGACCTTGGCCGCATCGTCCACGCCGGCGGGCACGCGGTGGGTCAGCAGGTAGACCAGGTTGGCGCCTTCACCGGCCGGCGGCGCCTTCAGCAGCTCGATCAGTTCGGCGGTCTGCGCGGCCGACAGCGGCAGCGGCGGAATGCCGAGGGTGGCGCGTTCGGCAACGTGTTGGCGATAGGCTTGAAGCATGCGGTTCTCCGGGGGCAATGACGTTCAGGGAAAGGAAAGCCCTGCAGCCGCATTGCGCGGATCTGCCAGGCGCCGGCCGCCGGTCGTCGTCGCGACCCGAGGCACAGGGAACGAAAAAACGGGGGCAGGGCGCTGGCTAGATCTCCGGAGACCGTCGGCGTTTACTTGCCGGCAGCCGCAGCGGCAGCGCGTTGCTTCTCGTGGACGCAGCCGTCGACCAGGCGCTGGCCGACCTTGGTGTCCATCAGCATCGACTTGTTGGCGATCTGCAGCAGCAGCGCGACGCCCTTGACGTCTTCCAGGCGCAGCGCGCCCGTCGACGAGGACACCGGCTTCATCGTGAACAGCTTCTTCCCGAAGGCCACGTCGACGTAACCGGGGAATTTCGGGTTGATCGAGACGTCGATCTTCTGGTTGAACTCGCATTCGTACGGGCCGTACAGCGTGCGCTCGGCGGCGTCGAGCTGGGCCTGGTCGGCTTGCGGCAGCGTGGCTTCGACCTTCTTGGGCGGCGCCTTCTTCGCGGCGGCGGCTGCCGGCTTCGCGGCCGGCTTGGCCGGGGTGGCGGGATCGGCGGCCATCGCAGCGGCCGAGGTCAGGCCGAAGGCCAGGGCAAGAATCAGATTGCGGGACATCGTGTCGCTCCAACAGGTTGTGAGAAGGAGCGATTGTGGAGGTGGGTGGTGGCACACATCGGGGGCCAACCCGCGTCTTTGAAACAATTTGATGGCTTGTTGCGCACTTGCCGCGCGCAGGCGTGGAAAACATCACGACCCCTCCGCGAAGAAGGCCTGCCGCACCTCGATCGGCAGCGGCTGTCCGGTGCGGGCGGCGCGCTCCAGCACGTGCCAGTAGTAGCGGTAGCTGGCCCGGTCGTGCAGCGTGTCGCGGTGGCTGGTCGGCGCCCAGTGGGCGGCCTGCGCTGCCATCAGGATCTCGGTCGCGAGGTCGGTCTCGGCGGCGGTCGGCGCGAACGCATCGACGATGGTGCGGATCTGGTCGGGGTGGATGCTCCACATGCGCAGGTAACCGAGCTGGCGCGAGGCCTTGGCCGCAGCGTTTTGCAGCAGATCGAGCTTGCGGAATTCGGTGACCACGCAGTGCGACGGCACCTTGCCGTGGCCATGGCAGGCGGCCGAGATCTCCAGCTTGGCGCGCAGCACCAGCGGGTGCTCGAACTGGCCGGTGGCACTCATCGCCTGGTGGCCGATCGCGCCGCGGTGCGCCGAGACGAAATCCATCAGCCCGAACGACAGCGATTCGATGCGCGGGTGCGCGGCGATCGCGTCGACCTCGCGCAACGCGCCGTGCGTCTCGACCAGCGCATGGATCGGGATCTGCCGCGCCAACCCGTGGCGCACGCCGGCGGCGTCGATCGACGAGATCGCCGCCTGCAACTGCGCGAGGCTCTCGACCTTGGGCACCATCAGGTAGGCCAGCTTGGCGCCGGCCTGCTTCACCAGCGTGTCGACATCGGCGTCGAAGGCCGCATCGTCCGGCGCGTGCACGCGGGCGCCGACGCGGCCGTGGCGGTTGGCGGCCGACATCACGAACGACGCGACCATCTGCGCATGCTCGGCCTCGCCGCCGACCGGCGCGCCGTCTTCGCAATCGAGCGTGATGTCGAACACCGGGCCGAGCTCGGCCTGCAGCGCGAGGCTCTTGTGCATGCGGGCCTCGACGCCGGCGTAGTGGTCGCAGACGGGCAGGGCGGGCGTGCGGTCGCCGGCGCCGAACAGGATGTCACGCGGGTGGATGGTCATCACGCCGCCTTCTTCGCGACGATGAACAACCGCGGGAACGCCAGCAGCAGCCGGCCGTCCGCATGCGCCGGGTAGGCCTCGGCGATGCGGCGGGTGTAGGCCTCGAGGAACGAGGCGCGCAGCGGGGGCGACAGCGGGTCGATGAACGGCTTCAGCCCGGTGGCGCGCACCCATTCGACGATCGCGGCGGCATCGGCCATCGGGTGTTGGTAGGCGGTGCGCCACACCTGCACCCGCGCGGCCAGCGGTGCCAGCAGGTCGTAGTAGCCGCCGACGCCGAGCATCGGCGTGCGCTTGCGGTCGGCATCGCCGATCGGCTCGGCCCAGGGCGCGAGCGCGGCGGTCTCGCGCATCAGCCGGTGGGTCGGCTCGTCGCGGTTGTCGGGCATCTGGATCGCGAGCGTGCCGCCCGGTGCGAGTTCGGCGAACAGCCGCGGCAGCAGCGCCGCGTGGTCGGGCACCCATTGCAGCGAGGCGTTCGCGTAGATCAGCGCGGCGGGCGATGTGGCCCGCCACGTGGAGATGTCGCTGAGTTCGAAGCGGCTGCCCGGCAGGCGCTCACGCGCGCTGGCGAGCATCGCCGCGGAGCTGTCGGTGCCGACAACCTGCGCGCCGGCAAAGCGCCGGACCAGCAGCTCGGTCGAGTTGCCCGGCCCGCAGCCGAGGTCGAACACCGGGCCGGACGGAATGGAATCCACCTGCGCCAGCAGATCGCGCGCCGGGCGCGTGCGCTCGTCCTCGAATTGCTTGTACAGG
Source organism: Rhizobacter sp. P5_C2 (assembly GCF_054049715.1). Classification (NCBI taxonomy): domain Bacteria; kingdom Pseudomonadati; phylum Pseudomonadota; class Betaproteobacteria; order Burkholderiales; family Sphaerotilaceae; genus Rhizobacter; species Rhizobacter sp. P5_C2. Next base: position 19,255 of record NZ_JBFULV010000075.1, read on the forward strand.
TCGGGATTCCAGTCGCTCATCGCTTGCTCCATCCATCGCGGGTCGAAAAAAAGGCCGGATGGAGTCCGGCCTTCTCTCGGGCCCGCAGCCGTGCTCACAGCAGGTGCTTGACGCCTTCCTGCTCTTCTTGCAGTTCTTTCAGCGTCAGGTTGATGCGCTCTTGCGAGAACGCGTCGATCGCCAGGCCTTCGACCAGCTTGTATTCGCCGCCGGCGGTGGTCACCGGGAAGCCGAACATCGTGTCCTTCGGGATGCCGTACTGGCCGTCGGACGCGATGCCCATCGTGACCCACTTGCCGTTGCTGCCCAGCGCCCAGTCGCGCATGTGGTCGATCGCGGCGTTGGCGGCCGACGCGGCAGAACTGAGGCCGCGTGCTTCGATGATCGCGGCGCCGCGCTTGCCGACGGTCGGCAGGAACGTGTCCTTGTTCCACACGTCGTCGTTGATCAGCTCCTTGACCGGCTTGCCGTCGATCGTCGCGAAGCGGTAGTCGGCGTACATCGTCGGCGAGTGGTTGCCCCACACGGTCAGCTTCTCGATGCTCGACACCGGCTTGCCGGTCTTGGCGGCGATCTGCGACGCGGCGCGGTTGTGGTCCAGGCGCAGCATCGCGGTGAAGTTCTTGCGCGGCAGGTCGGGCGCGCTCTTCATTGCGATGTAGGCGTTGGTGTTGGCCGGGTTGCCGACCACCAGCACCTTGACGTTGCGCGACGCGACGGCGTTCAGCGCCTTGCCTTGCGCGGTGAAGATCTGCGCGTTGGCGGCCAGCAGGTCCTTGCGCTCCATGCCGGGGCCGCGCGGGCGGGCACCGACCAGCAGTGCGTAATCGGTGTCCTTGAAGGCGGTGTTGGCATCGCCGTGCGCTTCCATGCCGGCCAGCAGCGGGAACGCGCAATCGTCGAGTTCCATCATCACGCCCTTCAGCGCCTTCTGGGCTTTTTCATCAGGGATCTCGAGCAGCTGCAGGATCACCGGCTGGTCCTTGCCCAGCATCTCGCCCGAGGCGATACGGAACAGCAGGGCATAGCCGATCTGGCCGGCGGCACCGGTGACGGCAACGCGAACGGGTTTCTTGCTCATGAGAGGTCTCCGCGGGGTTCAGTGGTGCCTGAAGTGTAGGGCGAGTCTAGGTGGCGACCCTGCCTTCTGTCAAGGATCTTATGTCTTATATAAGACATCTTCCATCAGTCGTGGACGGCGAGGGCCGAGCTGTGCTGCAATCGCGCACTCATGGCCACTTCGATCCCTTCTTCCTCCGCTGTCGCCGCCGCCGGCGAAGCGCCGCCTGCCGACTCCGGCGGGGCGGCCTTCAGCCCGCTGTACCAGCAGATCAAGGGGCTGATCACGCGCAGCCTGCAGAGCGGCGAATGGAAGCCGGGCGAGGCGATCCCGAGCGAGATGGAGCTGGCCGCGCGCTACAAGGTGAGCCAGGGCACGGTGCGCAAGGCGATCGACGCGATGGCCGACGAGAACCTGCTGGTGCGCCGCCAGGGCAAGGGCACCTTCGTCGCGACGCATGCGGAAGAGAAGATCCAGTACCGCTTCCTGCGGCTGATGCCCGACGACGGCGAGATCGGCGGCGCGACACGCCATGTCATCGATTGCCGCCGCCAGCGGCCGGGTGCCGAGATCGCCCGTTCGCTCGAACTGAAAGCCGGCGACGCGGCGATCCAGATCCGCCGGCTGCTGCAGTTCAAGCGCGTGCCGGTGGTGCTGGACGACATCTGGCTGCCGGCGTCACTGTTCAAGGGGCTGACGGCGGAGCGCCTCACCGACTACCGCGGGCCCTTGTACGGCCTGTTCGAAACCGAGTTCGGCGTGCGCATGATCCGCGCCGAGGAGCAGTTGCGGGCGGTGGCGGCCGATGCCGGCGCGGCCGAACTGCTGGGCGTGCCGGTCGGCGAGCCGCTGCTCAGCGTGGAGCGGCTGTCGCGCACCTATGGCGACAAGCCGGTCGAGCTGCGGCGCGGCCTCTACAACACGCGCTCGCATTACTACAGGAACGAGCTCAGCTAGCCGCGAAGGCGCATCATTCGGCCGCGGTTGCTTCGCCGACCCGCACGCGAACGTGCTGCGTTGCAATAAAATCTTTCGATTCGTCTCGCACACAACATGCAAACAAGGTGGGTATGACCGATCTCTCCAAGCCAATCTCCTCACGGAGGCCAGGAACGATGCGTCTGATCGACGCCACCCAATACCGGCTGCCCCTCGCGGGCTGGGTGTCCATCCTGCACCGCGTCAGCGGCCTGCTGATGTTCGTGCTGCTCCCGTTCATCATCTGGATGTTCGACACCAGCCTGACCTCGGAAGTCTCGTACACGCAGTTCACCGGCGTCTTCATGGGCGGCTACGGCTTCATCCCGGCCTGGTTCATCAAGCTGGTGACGCTCGCGCTGATCTGGTCCTACCTGCATCACTTCATTGCCGGCGTGCGCCACCTGTGGATGGACGCGACGCACTCGGTCAGCAAGGAATTCGGCCGCCAGTCGGCCCTCGTCACGCTGGTGCTGAGTGTCCTGCTGACCCTCGTGCTCGGCTGGAAGCTGTTCTTCTGAGGCGCGCCACACCATGACACAAAACTTTGGTTCGAAGCGCCTGGTCGTCGGCGCGCACTACGGCCTGCGCGACTGGATGGCCCAGCGCGCCACCGCGCTGGTGATGGCGTTGTTCACGGTCGCGCTGATCGTGCAGGTGCTGCTGCCGGGCCCGATGGGCTACGACAAGTGGGCGAACATCTTCTCGCGCCAATGGATGAAGGTGCTGACCTTCGTCGTGATCGTCTCGCTGGCCTACCACGTGTGGGTCGGCGTGCGCGACGTGCTGATGGACTACGTGAAGCCGGTCGGCGTGAAGCTGGCGCTGCAGGTGTTCACGCTGGTGTGGCTGGTCGGCTGTGCCGGCTGGGCGATTCAAGTGCTCTGGAGACTCTGACGTGAGCTTTTCCTCTTCCTCGATCTCCAAGCGCAAGTTCGACGTCGTCATCGTCGGCGCCGGCGGCTCGGGCATGCGCGCCTCGCTGCAACTGGCCCGCGCCGGCCTGAACGTCGCCGTGCTGTCCAAGGTGTTCCCGACCCGTTCGCACACGGTGGCCGCGCAAGGCGGCATCGGCGCGTCGCTCGGCAACATGTCGGAAGACAACTGGCATTACCACTTCTTCGACACCGTGAAGGGCTCCGACTGGCTCGGTGACCAGGACGCGATCGAATTCATGTGCCGCGAGGCGCCGAAGGTCGTCTACGAGCTCGAACACTTCGGCATGCCGTTCGACCGCAACCCCGACGGCACCATCTACCAGCGCCCGTTCGGCGGCCACACCGCCAACTACGGCGAGAAGCCGGTGCAGCGCGCCTGCGCCGCCGCCGACCGCACCGGCCACGCGATGCTGCACACGCTGTACCAGCAGAACATCAAGGCGCGCACGCACTTCTTCGTCGAGTGGATGGCGCTCGACCTGATCCGCGACGCCGATGGCGACGTGGTCGGCGTCACCGCGCTCGAGATGGAAACCGGCGAGCTGCACATCCTCGAAGCCAAGACCGTGCTGCTGGCTACCGGCGGGGCAGGGCGCATCTTCGCGGCCTCGACCAACGCCTTCATCAATACCGGCGACGGCCTGGGCATGGCGGCGCGCGCCGGCATCCCGCTGGAAGACATGGAGTTCTGGCAGTTCCACCCGACCGGCGTGGCCGGTGCCGGCGTGCTGCTGACCGAAGGCTGCCGCGGCGAAGGCGCGATCCTGCGCAACAGCGATGGCGAACGCTTCATGGAACGCTATGCGCCGACGCTGAAGGACCTGGCGCCGCGCGATTTCGTCTCGCGCTGCATGGACCAGGAGATCAAGGAAGGGCGCGGCTGCGGTCCGAACAAGGACTACGTCGTGCTCGACATGACCCACCTCGGCACCGAGACGATCATGAAGCGCCTGCCCAGCGTGCTGGAGATCGGCCACAACTTCGCGAACGTCGACATCACGAAGGAGCCGATCCCGGTCGTGCCGACCATCCACTACCAGATGGGCGGCATCCCGACCAACATCCACGGCCAGGTGGTCGTGCCGAAGGACGGCGACCCGAACGCGGTGGTCAACGGGCTGTACGCGGTCGGCGAATGCTCCTGCGTCAGCGTGCACGGCGCGAACCGCCTGGGCACGAACTCGCTGCTCGACCTGCTGGTGTTCGGCCGCGCGGCCGGCAACCACATCGTCGACGCGGCGCTGAAGACCCAGGCCCACAAGCCGCTGCCGGCCGACGCGGCCGAGCGCACGCTGGCCCGGCTGAACAAGTACGAGGCCAGCAGCGGTGGCGAGTACGCGCAGGACGTGGCCAACGACCTGCGCAACTCGATGCAGAAGCATGCCGGCGTGTTCCGCACCCAGGCCACGATGGACGAAGGCGTCGAGCAGGTCAAGGCGATCGCCGAGCGCGTGAAGAACATCCACCTGGCCGACAAGTCCAAGGTGTTCAACACCGCCCGCATCGAGGCGCTGGAGGTCGAGAACCTGATCGAGGCGGCGCTCGCCACGATGGTCTCGGCGGCCGCACGCCACGAAAGCCGCGGCGCGCACACCGTCAACGACTACGCCGATTCGCCGGAGTTCCCGAACGGCCGCAACGACAAGGTCTGGATGAAGCACTCGCTGTGGTACAGCGAAGGCAACCGCCTCGACTACAAGCCCGTCAAGCTCACGCCGCTGACGACGGAATCCATCCCGCCGAAGGTCCGCTCGTTCTGAGCCATCGCCACAAGAACGTCGAAAGCATTTCATGACCAAGCGTGTTTTTCAGATCTATCGCTACGACCCGGACACCGACACCAAGCCGCGCATGCAGACGATCGAGGTCGAACTCGACGGCAGCGAGCGCATGCTGCTCGATGCGCTGATGAAGCTGAAGGCGGTCGACCCGACCATCAGCTTCCGCCGCTCGTGCCGCGAAGGCGTCTGCGGTTCGGACGCGATGAACATCAACGGCAAGAACGGCCTCGCGTGCCTGACCAACATGCGCACGCTGCCCGACGTCGTCGTGCTGAAGCCGCTGCCCGGCCTGCCGGTGGTGCGCGACCTGATCGTCGACATGACGCAGTTCTTCACGCAGTACAACTCGATCAAGCCCTACCTCGTCAACGACATGCCGCCGCCCGAGAAAGAGCGCTTGCAGTCGCCGGAAGAGCGCGAGGAACTGAACGGCCTGTACGAGTGCATCCTGTGCGCCAGCTGCTCGACGAGCTGCCCGAGCTTCTGGTGGAACCCCGACAAGTTCGTCGGCCCCGCCGGGCTGCTGCAGGCCTACCGCTTCATCGCCGACAGCCGCGACCAGGACACCGCCGGCCGCCTCGACAACCTCGAGGACCCGTACCGCCTGTTCCGCTGCCACACCATCATGAATTGCGTCGACGTCTGCCCGAAGGGCCTGAACCCGACGAAGGCGATCGGCAAGATCAAGGAACTGATGGTGCGCCGCGCCGTCTGAACTCCACATGACCGACACGCTGCTCGATGAACGTGCCCTCAGCAAGCTGCGCTGGCGTTGCCGGCGCGGCCTGCTCGAGAACGACCTGTTCGTCGAGCGGTTCTTCGCACGTCATGTGTCATCGCTGACAGTCCGGCAGGCCGAGGGGCTGACCCTGCTGATGGACTTGTCGGACAACGACCTGCTCGACCTGCTGCTCGCCCGCAAGGAACCCGATGGTGACCTGCACCGGGCCGATGTGCTGGAAGTGCTTCAGCTGATGCGCGCCCGGCACTAGACGGCGCGTGCGTATAAAGTCTTACTACCTCTGAAGGAACGCTCATGACCCCGTCCGACGTGAAAGCCACCCTGTCGTTCTCCGATGGCAGCCCTGCGATGGACCTGCCGGTCTACAAGGGCACGATCGGTCCGGACGTGATCGACATCCGCAAGCTGTACGCGCAGACCGGCAAGTTCACCTACGACCCGGGCTTCCTGTCGACCGCCGCCTGCCAGTCGAGCATCACCTACATCGACGGCGACAAGGGCGAGTTGCTGTACCGCGGCTACCCGATCGAGCAGCTCGCGACCAACTGCGACTACCTCGAGACCTGCTACCTGCTGCTGAACGGCGAACTGCCGAACGAAACCGAGAAGACCGATTTCGTCAAGCTGGTGACCAACCACACGATGGTCAACGAGCAGATGCAGTTCTTCCTGCGCGGCTTCCGCCGCGACGCGCACCCGATGGCGGTGCTGACCGGGCTGGTGGGCGGGCTGTCGGCCTTCTATCACGACAGCACCGACATCAACAACCCGAAGCACCGCGAGATCTCGGCGATCCGCCTGATCGCGAAGATGCCGACGCTGGTGGCGATGGCCTACAAGTACGGCATCGGCCAGCCCTACATCTACCCGAAGAACGACCTGTCGTACTCGAGCAACTTCATGCGCATGATGTTCGCGACGCCGTGCGAGGACTACGAGCCGAACGAAGTGCTGGTGCGCGCGATGGACCGCATCTTCATCCTGCATGCCGACCACGAGCAGAACGCGTCCACCTCGACCGTGCGCCTGTGCGGCTCGTCGGGCACCAACCCGTTCGCCGCGATCGCGGCCGGCGTGGCCTGCCTGTGGGGGCCCGCGCACGGCGGCGCCAACGAGGCGGCGCTGAACATGCTGGAAGACGTGCAGAAGATGGGCGGCGTCGAGAAGATCGGCGAGTTCATCAAGCAGGTCAAGGACAAGAACTCCGGCATCAAGCTGATGGGCTTCGGCCACCGCGTCTACAAGAACTACGACCCGCGTGCCAAGCTGATGCGCGAGACCTGCCACGAGGTGCTGAACGCGCTGGGCCTGCAGAACGACCCGCTGTTCAAGCTCGCGATGGAACTCGAGAAGATCGCGCTGGAAGACGAGTACTTCGTCGCCCGCAAGCTGTACCCGAACGTCGACTTCTACTCGGGCATCGTGCAGCGCGCGATCGGCATCCCGGTCAGCCTGTTCACCGCCGTGTTCGCGCTGGCCCGCACCGTCGGCTGGATCGCCCAGCTGAACGAGATGATCGGCGACCCGGAGTACAAGATCGGCCGTCCGCGCCAGCTATTCCACGGTGCCACGCAGCGCAATGTGAAACCGATCGCGCAGCGAAACTGAGCCCCGCCGGCAAGCAGCCTGAACTCACCTCTGCGAAAACCCCGGCCTGGCGCCGGGGTTTTTCATTGTTCAGCGCCTAAAATCCGCAATTCGCCAGAGTTTTCCACCGGAAGCGCCCCATGGCACGAACGCTCTACGACAAGATCTGGGACGAACACGTCGTCCACACCGAAGACGACGGCACCGCCGTCCTCTACATCGATCGCCACCTGGTGCACGAAGTCACCAGCCCGCAGGCGTTCGAGGGCCTGGACCTGGCCCACCGCAAGGTCTGGCGCCTGTCGGCCAACCTGGCGGTCAGCGACCACAACGTGCCGACCACCGACCGCTCGCACGGCATCGCCGACCCGATCTCGAAGCTGCAGGTCGACACGCTGGACGCCAACTGCGACCGCGTCGGCATCACGCAGTTCAAGATGAACGACAAGCGCCAGGGCATCGTCCACGTGATCGGCCCGGAGCAGGGCGCCACGCTGCCCGGCATGACGGTGGTCTGCGGCGATTCGCACACCTCCACGCACGGCGCGTTCGGCGCGCTCGCGCACGGCATCGGCACCAGCGAGGTCGAGCATGTGCTGGCCACGCAGACGCTGCTGGCGCGCAAGGCGAAGAACATGCTCGTCAAGGTGGACGGCATGCTGTCGCGCGGCTGCAGCGCGAAGGACATCGTGCTGGCCATCATCGGCAAGATCGGCACCGCCGGCGGTACCGGCTACACCATCGAATTCGCCGGCAGCGCGATCCGTGCGCTGAGCATGGAAGGCCGCATGACGGTGTGCAACATGGCGATCGAAGCGGGCGCGCGCGCCGGCCTGGTCGGCGTCGACGACACCACCATCGCCTACGTGAAGGGCCGCCCGTTCACGCCGGCCGGCCTCGAATGGGACCATGCGGTCACCTACTGGCGCACGCTGCACACCGACCCGGACGCGCACTTCGATGCCGTCGTCGAGCTCGACGCGTCGACCATCCGCCCGCAGGTCACCTGGGGCACCTCGCCCGAGATGGTGCTGTCCATCGACGACCGCGTGCCCGACCCGGACCGCGAGAAGGACAGCGGCAAGCGCGGCGCGATGGAGCGTGCGCTGCAGTACATGGCGCTCGAGCCGAACAAGCCGATCGCCGACATCCTGATCGACAAGGTGTTCATCGGCTCGTGCACCAACTCGCGCATCGAAGACCTGCGCGAAGCGGCGGCCATCGTGCGCCGCATCGGCGGCAAGCTGGCGAAGAACGTCAAGCTGGCGCTGGTGGTGCCGGGCTCGGGCCTCGTGAAGGAGCAGGCCGAGCGCGAAGGGCTGGACGTGATCTTCCGCGGCGCCGGCTTCGAATGGCGCGAGCCGGGCTGCTCGATGTGCCTCGCGATGAACGCCGACCGGCTCGAGCCGGGCGAGCGCTGCGCTTCCACGTCGAACCGCAACTTCGAAGGCCGCCAGGGCGCCGGTGGGCGCACGCACCTGGTCAGCCCGGCGATGGCGGCCGCGGCCGCGATGCAGGGCCATTTCGTCGACGTGCGTCGGCTGTCCTGAGGAGAGACGGACCATGCAAGCCTTTCGCATCCACACCGGCCTGGTCGCCCCGCTTGACCGCGAGAACGTCGACACCGACGCGATCATCCCGAAGCAGTTCCTGAAGTCGATCAAGAAGTCGGGGTTCGGTCCCAACCTGTTCGACGAATGGCGCTACCTCGACCACGGCGAGCCCGGCCAGGACCCGGCCAGCCGCAAGCGCAACCCCGATTTCGTGCTGAACCAGCCGCGCTACCAGGGCGCCTCGGTGCTGGTCACGCGCAAGAACTTCGGCTGCGGCTCGTCGCGCGAGCACGCGCCGTGGGCGCTCGACCAGTACGGCTTCCGCGCCATCATCGCGCCGAGCTATGCCGACATCTTCTTCAACAACTGCTTCAAGAACGGCCTGCTGCCGATCGTGCTGCCCGAGCACGAGGTGAGCCGCCTGTTCGACGAGGTGAACGCCTTCGTCGGCTACCAGCTGACGATCGACCTGGACCGCCAGGTCGTCGAACGGGCAGGTGGAGAGGCGATCCCTTTCGACGTCCAGCCGTTCCGGAAATTCTGCCTGCTCAACGGCTTTGACGACATCGGCCTGACGCTGCGCCATGCCGACAAGATCCGCGCGTTCGAAGCAGAGCGCCTGTTGCAGAAGCCCTGGCTGGCCCAGCGCGTGTGAAGGAGTGGCCGCCATGCCCTACAGCCGCCTCTATCTCCTGCTGTCGCGGCGCTGGTGGCTGGCCTTCCTGCTGATGGGCATCAGCTTCGTGGTCTTCGGGCTCGCGTCGCTGGACCTGTTGCACACGTTCAGCGCGAACCTGGAGTTCCTGACGACCTATCGCTGGGACGCCGTTCGCGAAGGGGCGCTCTGGCAACTGGGCCAGCTGATCCTGGCGGGGTATGCAGCAGCGGCGTCGTACGTGGTGTTCAAGCTGTGTGAGAAGGTTCTCGTCGAACGGCTGGCCGTCGACAAACGCAAAGGAACTGATTCGTGAAGATTGCGATCCTGCCGGGTGACGGCATCGGGGTGGAGATCATGGCCGAGGCCGTCAAGGTGCTCGGCTGCCTCGACCTGCGCTTCGAGACCGAGAGCGCCGAGGTCGGCGGCGCGGCCTATGCGGCCCACGGCCATCCGCTGCCCGACGCGACGCTCGCGCTGGCGAAGTCGGCCGACGCGGTGCTGTTCGGCGCCGTCGGCGACTGGAAATACGACAAGCTCGAACGCCACCTGCGGCCCGAGCAGGCCATCCTCGGGCTGCGCAAGAACCTGGAGCTGTTCGCCAACTTCCGCCCGGCGATCTGCTACGAGGAGCTGACGCACGCGTCGACGCTGAAGCCCGAGATCGTGGCCGGCCTCGACCTGCTGATCATCCGCGAGCTGACCGGCGACATCTACTTCGGCCAGCCGCGCGGGCGGCGCCAGTCGCCCGATGGCGCGTTTGCCGGCGCCGACGAGGCCTTCGACACGATGCGCTACTCGCGCCCCGAGATCGAACGCATCGCGCACGTCGCGTTCCAGGCCGCGCGCAAGCGCCGCAAGAAGCTGCTGAGCGTCGACAAGGCCAACGTGCTGGAGACCTTCCAGTTCTGGCGCGACGTCGTCACCGAGGTGCATGCGCAGTACCCCGACGTGGCGCTCGAGCACATGTACGTCGACAACGCGGCGATGCAGCTGGTGAAGGACCCGAAGCGGCTCGACGTGATCGTCACCGGCAACATGTTCGGCGACATCCTCAGCGACGAGGCGGCGATGCTGACCGGCTCGATCGGCATGCTGCCTTCCGCCTCGCTGAACGCGAGGAACCAGGGCCTGTACGAGCCCAGCCACGGCTCGGCGCCCGACATCGCCGGCAAGGGCATCGCGAACCCGCTGGCCACCATCCTGTCGGCCGCGATGATGCTGCGCTTCAGCCTGAACCAGGAAGCCGCGGCACAGCGCATCGAGGCGGCCGTCAAGGCGGTGCTGGCAAAGGGGCTGCGCACCGCCGATATTCACAGTGAAGGCACCACGAAGGTGGGCACGAAGGAGATGGGCGACGCTGTTGTCGCCCACCTGAAAGCGAACGGCTGACCCGACGCGCTTTCGACGAAACCCTTCACGAACGAATTCAACAGACAGGACAGAAAGATGGCAACGAGATTGGTCGGCCTGGTGGGCTGGCGTGGCATGGTGGGGTCGGTGCTGATCGACCGCATGGCGCAAGAGAACGACTTCGAACTGATCGAGCCGGTGTTCTTCAGCACCAGCAACGCCGGCGGCAAGGCGCCTGCCTACGCGAAGAACGAGACCACGCTGCAGGACGCGAACGACATCGAGGCGCTGAAGCGCTGCGAGATCGTCATCACCTGCCAGGGCGGCGACTACACCAACGAGGTCTACCCGAAGCTGCGCAATGCCGGCTGGAACGGCCACTGGATCGACGCGGCCTCGTCGCTGCGCATGAAGGACAACGCCGTCATCGTGCTCGACCCGGTCAACATGCCGGTGATCAAGAACGCACTGGCCGCCGGCCAGCGCGACTGGATCGGCGGCAACTGCACCGTCAGCTGCATGCTGATGGGCGTGGGCGCGCTGTACAAGGCGGGCCTGGTTGAGTGGATGAGCACGCAGACCTACCAGGCGGCCTCGGGCGGCGGTGCGCAGCACATGCGCGAGCTGCTGACGCAGTTCGGCACGCTGAACGCCGAGGTGCGCTCGCTGCTCGACGACCCGAAGAGCGCGATCCTCGAGATCGACCGCAAGGTCGCCGCGAAGCAGCGCTCACTCTCCGACGCCGAGACCGCCAACTTCGGTGCGCCACTCGCCGGCAGCCTGATTCCCTGGATCGACAAGGACCTGGGCAACGGCATGAGCAAGGAAGAGTGGAAGGGCGAGGCCGAGACCAACAAGATCCTCGGCCAGGGCGCGGCCTTCGGCACGCCGGCCGTGCCGGTCGACGGCTTCTGCGTGCGCGTCGGCGCGATGCGTTGCCACAGCCAGGCGCTGACGTTCAAGCTCAAGAAAGACGTGCCTTTGGCCGACATCGAAGCGTTGATCGCCAACGACAACGCCTGGGTCAAGGTCGTGCCGAACACGCGCGAGGCGACGCTTGCGGACCTGACGCCGGTGGCCGTGACCGGCACGATGACGATTCCAGTCGGGCGTTTGCGCAAGATGGCGATGGGGCCGGAGTACCTCGGCGCCTTCACCATCGGCGATCAACTGTTGTGGGGTGCGGCCGAACCGCTGCGCCGCATGCTGAGAATTCTGCTGTCGTGACAGGAAGTTACCAATGAAGACGGGGTGTCCGGTTGCGTTGCCATACTGCAACAGGATACTCCCGGGAAGCGCCGAATCCCGGCCCCGGCGGGAATGTCAGCCATTGCATGAGCTTGTCTTCGTATCTAGTTGATGTTATTGTGTTTTCTACTGCGCCTGGGGTGCGTGCTTAAAAAACGGCCGTCCGAATGCGGTTGTCCATAAGAACTATGCCAATCGACGGGAGCCCTTGCACACTGCCCGTCACCTCCACTTGGGAGACGCCTTGAAAAGAAATTCGCTGTTCGCTCGCCGCTTTGCACTGACTGGCGTGGCCATCGCTGCCATGTGCCTGTCTGCCACCAACGCCTGGGCGCTCGGCCTCGGCCGCTTGGCGGTTCAGTCGGCGCTTGGTGAAACCCTGCGCGCGGAGATCGACGTCACGAGCCTGACGCCCGAAGAAGCGTCGAACCTGAACGTGCGCATCGCGCCGCCGGAGTCGTACCGCGCCGCCGGCGTCGACTACAACCAGGTGCTGCCGGCCACGCAGGTCGTGCTGCAGCGCCGTCCCGACGGCCGCTCCTTCCTGAAGGTCACGAGCGATCGCGCCGTGCAGGAGCCCTTCGTCGACGTGATCCTCGAGATCACCTGGTCGACCGGCCGCCTGGTCCGCGAATACACGATGCTGTTCGACCCGCCGTCGACGCGCACGCTGGCCGCCGCGCCGCCGGCCACGTCGCCGGCGCTGTCGTCGTCCACCGAAACTGCTGCGGCTGCTGCGCCCGCTTCGGCGCCGCGTGCGACCCGCCCGGCACCGGTGCCGCGCCCCGCCGTCACCGGCGATGCGCCGCCGGCACCGGCCCGCAACACGCCGCGCGTTGCTGCCGCACCGTCCGCCGACACCGGCGTCGAGGCTGGCTCGGGCGCCGACGAGTACAAGGTCAAACCGGGCGACACGCTGTCGCGCATTGCCGGCAACACCAAGCGTCCGGGCGTCTCGCTCGACCAGATGCTGGCGTCGCTGTACCAGGGTAACCCGGACGCCTTCCTGAACAACAACATGAACCGGCTGAAGGCCGGTGCCGTGCTGGCCGTGCCGTCCGCCGAGACCGCGAAGGCCATCACGCCGACCGAAGCGCGCCAGCTGATCCAGGCCCAGAGCGCCGACTTCGGCGCCTACCGCCAGCGTCTGGCCAGCGGCGTGGCACCGTCGAAGGTCGAGGGCGCATCGCGCCAGACCAGCGGCACCGTGCAGGCCGAGGTCGACGACCGCAAGAAGGCCGCCGCCCCGACGCCGGACAAGCTGACGCTGAGCAAGGGCACCGCGTCGACGCCGGAAGCGAAGGTCGCGAAGGAACGCGAGGCGAAGGCAAACTCGTCGCGTGTCGCCGAACTGTCGAAGAACGTCGAAGAGCTGAAGAAGCTCGGCCAGGCTTCGGCTGGTGCCAAGGCGGGCTCGCCGGCGCAAGCCCCGGCCCCGGCCGCGGTGAACGTGCCGGTCAAGCCGCCCGTCGTCACGCCGCCGCCGCCCCCGGCTC
>NZ_JBFULV010000076.1:0-32268 GCF_054049715.1 Rhizobacter sp. P5_C2
CTGCAGGGCGACGCCGGCCTGACCGAGCTGACGCAGCGCCTGCGCGCGGCCGGCACGCCGCCGCCGGTGGAGTCGCCCGCCGGCCTCGGGCTCGAGCTGCGCGCGTACCAGCGGCACGGCGTGGCCTGGCTGCAGTACCTGCGCGAGCAGCACCTCGCCGGCATCCTGGCCGACGACATGGGGCTGGGCAAGACCGCGCAGGTGCTGGCTCACCTGCTGATCGAGCAGCAGGCCGGTCGGCTCGACCTGCCGGCCCTCGTGGTGCTGCCGACCTCGCTGATCGCGAACTGGCAGGCCGAGGCGGCGCGCATCGCGCCGGCGCTGCGCGTGCTGACGCTGCAGGGCGCCGACCGCGCGAAGCGCTTCGGCGATGCGGCCGGCCACGACCTGGTGCTGACGACCTACCCGCTGCTGTGGCGCGACATCGGCACGCTGTCGCAGCAGGCGTGGCACCTGGTGGTGCTCGACGAGGCGCAGATGGTGAAGAACGCCGCCAGCCGCGCGGCCACCGCGCTGCGCCGGCTGCAATCGCGCCACCGGCTGTGCGTGACCGGCACGCCGCTCGAGAACCACCTCGGCGAGCTGTGGGCGCATTTCGATTTCCTGATGCCGGGCTTCCTCGGCGACTCTCGCTCTTTCCAGAGAATCTGGCGCAAGCCGATCGAGACGCAGGGCGAGACGCTGCGCGCGCAGTTGCTGGCGCAGCGCGTGCGGCCCTTCATCCTGCGGCGCCGCAAGGACGAGGTCGCGACCGAGCTGAAGCCCTTGACCGAGATCGTCCACCGCGTGCAGCTCGAAGGCCAGCAGCGCGCGCTGTACGAGAGCGTGCGCGTGGCCGCCGACGAACTGGTGCGGCGCTTGCTGAAGCGCACGGGTTTCGGCGGCGCGCAGATCAGCATCCTCGATGCGCTGCTGAAGCTGCGGCAGGTCTGCTGCGACCCGTACCTGTTGAAGGGCACCGCGATGGCGCCGACGATGGAGCGCGCGAAGCTCGAATGGCTGCGCGCGACGCTGCCCGAGTTGCTGGAGGAAGGGCGGCGCATCCTGGTGTTCTCGCAGTTCACCGAGATGCTCGGGCTGGTGGCCGACGAACTGAACGCGCTGAACCTGCCGCACCTGACGCTGACCGGCGAGACGCCGCCGGCCGAGCGCGGTGACGTGGTGCGGCGCTTCCAGCAGCGCGAGCGGCCACTGATGCTGCTGAGCCTGAAGGCCGGCGGGGTCGGGCTGAACCTGACGGCCGCCGACACCGTGATCCACCTCGACCCGTGGTGGAACCCGGCGGTCGAGCAGCAGGCGACCGCGCGCGCCCACCGCATCGGCCAGGACCAGCCGGTGTTCGTTTACAAGCTGGTGGTGGAGGGCAGCATCGAGGAACGCATGCTGGCGCTGCAGCAGCGCAAGGAGGCACTGGCCGAAGGCGTGCTGGGTGTCGACGGCGAGGCGAGCGTGAAGTTCAGCGAGGCGGATTTGAGGGCGTTGCTCGCGCCGCTGGCGTGATCTCTGTTCGGGCTGAGCCCACATCCGTTCGGGCTGAGCCTGTCGAAGCCGGGTCCCGGGCGGCCAGATCGGTCAACGCGGCCCGAACGCTCGCGAACCTGAACCTGTAGCCCGCCGCCAGCGCCGCGCGCGGCACCGCGTTCTGCCCGTCGAGCAGCAGCGTCGACATCTCGCCCGCCAGCGCGCGCATCGGCGCGGCCGGCACGCGCAGCCGGACGCAGCGGCCGAACGACGCTGCCATGGCCGAGGCGAACGCCGCTTGCGGCAAGGTCTCGGGCGCGACGGCGTTCACTGCACCGTCGACGTCATTCCGGTCCATCGCGAAGCGGACCAGCCCGACCGCGTCATCCAGGTGGATCCACGGTGCCGCCTGCCGCCCGCTGCCCAGCACCGCACCCAGCCCGAAGCGCGCAGCCAGTGCCAGCATCGGGTACGCCCCATCACCGCGCCCGAGCACCACGCCGAACCGCATCCGCACGACGCGCACGCCCAGCGCCTCGGCGCGCCGCGCTTCGTGCTCGATCGCCGTGCACAGGTCGGACTGAAACTCGCCGGCGCGGGGCGGCGCGGCCTCGTCGAGCGCCTCGAACGCGCCCTCCGGCGATGCGCCATAGAACCCCACCGCCGACGCACTCACCATCACGCGCGGCGCCTGCTGCAGCCGCCGCATCAACCCGAGCAGCGCGGCCGCCACGTCGACCCGGCTCGCCAGCAGCTGGCTGCGCCGCGCCGCCGTCCACGGCAGGCCGAGCACGYGCGCACCGGCCAGGTGGACGACCGCATCGATGCGCGTCTCCGACGGAATCGCCTCCAGGCTGTCGACCACCCACACGCCCGGGCCGAAGCTCGCCCGCGCCTGCCGCAGGTCGCGCGCCAATGCGATCACGCGGCGCCCGTCGCGCCGCAACGACGCCACCAGCGCGCTGCCGACGAAGCCGGTCGCGCCGGTGACGAGCACCGCCGGCTCGATCCGGTGCGAGGGCTGCGGCGTCGCCGCGGGTGCCGGCTGCACGCGGCCCAGCTGGCGCACCGCCAGCGCATTGCGCACGCTCCACGCCAGCACGCCGATGCCGTACAGCGTGAACAGCCACGACACCCACGCCTGCGCGCCCTGCGGCGTCAGCACCAGCGCGCTCGGCTGCTGCGACCAGCCCCACAGCACCGGCGCGATCAGCGCAATGAAGGCGCCGTAGCCGATCGTCAGCAGCGTGTGCAGCAGCCGCTCGAACGGTGGCAGCGCCCGCGTGCGGTCTTCTTCGAGGAAATCCGCCAGCGTGATCACCACCTCGGTCGCCAGCAGCCCGGCCATCACCGCGGCGAACGCACCGCGCCATTCGAACCAGCCCAGCCCGATGAACACGATGCCGTAGATCGCCTCGCGCGCGGCATGCAGCGCGAGCTCGTAGCGCGCCGAGGCGCGTTGCGGCAAGCGCGCCTGCAGCTCGTGGTGCCACAGGTTGTCGAAGGCGCCCATCAGGGCCTGGACGGACAGAAGCAGAAAAAGGGTGTTCATCGCAGGTTCTCTCAAAGGTCGGTGTGCGGATCGGCGAACACGCCGGACTGGTGGAAGGTCCGGCCCCACAGCGGATGCACCATCGACAGCGTGAAGCGGAAGAAGCCGCCGCCCAGGTCGGTGTGCATCACGCGGCAGGTGCCCGGCGTCAGCAGCGCCGGTACCGGCAGGCGCAGCCAGCCCCACACCAGCGAGAAGCCGCGGCTCTGGAAGACCAGCGAGCCGCGTTCTTCGAAAACGTCGAGCGCCATGCTCAGGCCACCGTCGGTGCGCTCGAACAGGCGGCCATCGCGGTCGAGCTGCTTCGTCGAGCGCACGGTGCGCACGTGATCCGCACCGAGCATCGTGTTGCGGTGGAAGCCGCGCTCCCACACGACACCGCCCCGGCCGTCGTCGCTGACGCGCACCGTGGTCGTCACGCCGCTCGCCCGGATGCGTGTCAGCGGCCCGCCGAACAGCCGTGTCGCCAGTGCATACAAGCCGCCGATGCGCGAGCAACCCAGCTCCAGGTGGCCGATGTAGGTGGTGTCGCCGTGGGCACAGCCGAAGCGGCGTTGCACCGCGGCCGGCAGCCGGTTCCAGCCGTCGGCACCGACCAGCGCGGCCAGGTCGAGCGGTGCGGCGCGCGACGGGGTGCTCGGTGCAGCGGCGCGGCGAAGGCGGGTGGCAAGCAGGGCGGTGAGGGCAGTCATGGTGTTGTTCGAAGGTGGCTGACATGACCTCTATCGCGAGAACCGGACCACCCCGTCCGTCACACGCAAGCCGTTGATTTGATTGGATTTTGTGTTTCGACCTGCATACTTCGTATACAGTGCGCGAACCCCTTGTCGTCAACTTGGTTGACAGGTCACCCCGCATGCTGATCCACGCCACCCTGGCCTTTGCGCTGTTCGAAACCCTGGCCCTGGCCGGCGTGCTGCTGTGGTGGGCCGACCGGGTCGCGGGGGCGCGATTGCTGGCTGCCTTCCTGACCGGCATCGCGATCTGGATCACCGGCAACGAGTTGCCGAACTGGTTCGGCCCCGGCGTCGAGCGGCTGACGATGGCGCTGCTCGCGACCGCGCCGCTGACCTCGTCGTTCTTCTTCCACTTCTGCGTGGTGTTCTGTCGCGTCGAGATCGGCCGGGCCGGTGTCGCGGCCGCGTACGCGCTGGGGGCGTTCTCGACGATCGCGGCCGAGATCCTGGTGCCGGGCCACCTGGTCGCGCACCGCGACATCGGCTGGATCGCGATCGCCAACCTCAGCGGCTGGATCGCCAGCCTGGCCTGGGTGATCCTCGGCATCGGCGGCGTCTCGGTGCTGCTGCACACGCTGATGCGGGCACGCCGGCCCGGGTTCAACCAGTACTTCAACCAGATCGCCGCCGTCACCGCGTCGTGCCTGTGGGGAATGCTGTGCCTCACCGGCTACGGCATCGCGGTGCTCGACTGGCCGGTCTACCCGTTCCCGCTGCTCGGGCTGCCGTTCTATCCGCTGATCCTCGTCTACGGCATCCTGCGCTACGGCGTGTTCGTCGCGAACGCCTGGGCGCGCCGCGCGCTGGTGTGGGCACTGCTGCTCGCGCTGGGCGCGGCGATCGTCGCGGTGACGCCGCTGCTGCCGATCGAGTCGCGCTGGATCGGCGGCCTGGCGGTCGCGGCCAGTTGCCTTGCGCTGAACGGGCCGGTGCGGCGCTTCGCCGAGCGGCTGGTGTACCCGGGCGGCGAAGTGTCGGTGGCCGACCTCGGCGCATGGCGGCTCGCGCTGCAATCGCCCGAGACGCCGCAGGCACTGGCCGAACGCGCCGCGGCGTTGCTGAGCCAGCGCATCGGCACGCGCGTGGAGGTGCATGTCGGCGAGGCACCGGCCACGCCGGCGTCTGCACCGTCGCTGGTGTGCCTGGCGGGCGCTGACGGCTGGACCACCACGCTGCACGGCTGGGAGGCCGCGCCGCCCGGCCCGCGCCAGGTGGCCGAGCTGTTCGGCAGCGTCGTCGCGGACGCGGCGGCCCGCGTCGAGCAGGCGCGCCAGATCGCCGAGCGCGAGCGCGAGCGGCAATTGCAGGCGCGCCTCGCCGAGCTGGGCTCGCTGGCGGCCACGGTCGCGCACGACATCCGCAACCCGTTGAACATCATCTCGATGGCGGTGGCGCTGGCGCCCGCCGACACCCGGCGAGAGGTGGCTGACCAGGTCGCGCGCATCTCGCACCTGACGCGCGACCTGCTCGACTACGCGAAGCCCTGGAAGCTGTCGACCGCGCCGATCGACCTGGCGGCGCACGTGCGCACCGCGGCGCGTCGCCTGCCGGCGTTGAGCCTCGGCCCGGGATTGGATGGCGAGCTGATCGTCGAAGCCGATGCGCGGCGCATCGACCAGGCGCTGACCAACCTGGTCGAGAACGCGCGCACCGCGGCGGCTGATGAGCAGCATGACGGCGCCGGCGTGCACATCGATGCCGAGACCACGGCCGATGCGCTGCTGCTGCACGTCTGCGACAACGGGCCGGGCGTGCCGGCCGAGGTGCGCGAGCGGCTGTTCGAGCCGTTCGCGTCGCGCAGCCCCGGTGGCACCGGGCTCGGCCTCGCGATCGTCGCGCGCGTGATGAGCGCGCACGGCGGCAGCGTCGCGCTGACCGAGCGGGCGCCGTGGCGTACCTGTTTCACGCTGAAGTTTCCGAGGACGACATGAGCGACAGCGACGAAATTTCCCCCGATGCGAATGCCGACCCGACCGCCGAGCGCGGTCGCGTGCTGCTGGTCGACGACGAGGCCGCATTCCAGCGCCTCGGCGGCAGCTTCCTGCGCGGGCTGGGCCACGAGGTCACGCTCGCGGGCGACGGCGATCAGGCGCTGGAAGCCTTCGCGCGGCAGCGGYCCGAGCTGGTGCTGCTCGATCTCGCGATGCCGCCGCACATGGACCCCGAGATCGGCCTCGAGCTGATCCCGCGCTTCGCGCGCGTGCCGGTCGTCGTGCTGACGGGCCATGGCGAGCACGAGCTGGCGCTGCGCGCAACCGAACTCGGCGCGTGGGATTTCCTCACCAAGCCGATCGACCCCGACATGCTGCGTTTCGTCGTCGCCCGCGCGCTGCGCAAGGCGCGGCTCGATGCCGAGATCACCACGCTTCGCACCGCTCAGGCCGCCGACGACCTCGGCATCGTCGGCCAGGCGCCGGCCACCGCGCAGCTGCGCGCGATGGTGCGGCGTGTCGCGCAGACCGGCGTCAGCGTGCTGGTGCTCGGCCCGACCGGCACCGGCAAGGAACTGGTGGCGCGCGCGCTGCACGCCTGCAGTGCGCGGGCGAACGGGCCGTTCGTCGCGATCCATTGCGGTGCGCTGTCGGCCGAGCTGCTCGAAAGCGAACTGTTCGGCCACATGAAGGGCAGCTTCACCGGCGCGTACCGCGACCAGCCGGGCCTGGTCGAGGCGGCGCACGGCGGCACGCTGTTCCTCGACGAGGTGGGCGAGATGCCGCCGCCGATGCAGGTGAAGCTGCTGCGCTTCCTGCAGGAAGGCAGCTTCGTGCCGGTGGGCGGGCGGGTGCAGAAGAAGGCCGAGGCGCGCGTGGTCGCGGCGACGCACCGCGACCTGGAGGCGATGGTGCGCGACGGCTCGTTCCGCGAAGACCTGTTCTACCGGTTGAAAGGCGTGGTGCTGCGCACGCCGTCGCTGGCCGAGCGGCCGGCCGACGTGCCGGTGCTCGCGACGCGCTTCCTGCACCGCGTGGCACCGCGGGCCGGGCTGTCGGCGGGGGCGCTCGCGTGGCTCACCTCGCGCGAGTGGCCGGGCAACGTTCGCGAGCTGAAGGCGGTGGTGGAATCGGCCGGCGCGCTGCTGCTGCCCGATCAGCGCGAGGTGGATGCCGACCTGCTGCGGCTGGCGAGCGGCGACCCGGCCGAGGTGGCCGGGGCACAGCACACGCCGCCGGGCGCGGATGCCGCGGGTCCGCTGGACGCGGCGCTGACCGAGCTGGAACTGCGCCTGGTGCGCGACGCGATGACGGCGGTCGGCGGCAACCAGTCCGAGGCGGCACGGCGGCTCGGCATCTCGCGCGTCGGCTTGATCAAGAAGCTGACGCGGCTCGGCTTGCGCTGAGCCACGCGCCGAGCGCCGTCGCGACGGCCCAAACGACGAAGAAGGCCAGCGCGGCATGTGTGGCGGTGCGGCCTTCGGTCAATGTGTCGAGCACGGGTTGCATCAGGCGGACGCAGGCGAAGACCACCAGCGTGCCGATGACGCCGCCCGTCCAGGCGGCCAGCCATTGCTTCGGACTGCCGAGCGATCGATGGCCGATCCACGCGCCGATCAGGAAGAAGGCAGGGCAGACGGCGAAGAAGAACCAGCTGGCGCGAACGGCGAAGTCGTCCTCGCCGCCCGGGGCAGGGAATTGCGGTGCGAGCCGTGTGGCGTCGGCCAGCATGACGGCCAGCAGGCAGAGGCAGAGGCCTGCGAGGCCGGACGCGAAGAGGACCAACAGCCGTTTCATGAAATCGCCCAAAAAAGACGGCGACTCTAGAACCTGAAATCGTTCGCGCGCCATTTCTCGCCCATGAGAACGACACCACCCTGGGTGCACGGCCTTGGTGCGTCTCCTTCTTGTCGGCAATCGTTGCCACTGTCATCTGCAGGTGTTGCAATAAACGGCCGCTTGGCACTCAACCCACAGGAAGGACAACACGATGAGCTCCCACACCAAAGGCGACAACACCATCACCACGAAGGACGGCGTCCGGATCTTCTACAAGGACTGGGGCACCGGCCAGCCGATCGTCTTCTCGCACGGCTGGCCGCTGAGTTCCGACGACTGGGACACGCAGATGCTGTACTTCCTCGCGAAGGGCTACCGCGTGATCGCCCATGACCGCCGGGGCCACGGCCGCTCAACCCAGACCTGGGACGGCAACGACATGGACCACTATGCCGACGACCTGGCCGCGCTGACCGACGCGCTGGACCTGCGCGACGCGATCCACGTCGGCCATTCCACCGGCGGCGGCGAGGTGGCGCGCTACCTGGGCCGCCACGGCAGCAAGCGCGTGGCCAAGGCCGTGCTGATCGGCGCGGTGCCGCCGGTGATGCTCAAGAGCGAGGGCAACCCGCAAGGCCTGCCGATGGAGGTGTTCGACGGCATCCGCGCCGGCGTGGCCGGCAACCGCGCCGAGTTCTACCGCGACATCACGCTGCCGTTCTACGGCTACAACCGGCCGAACGCAAAGGTGTCCGAAGGCATCCGCCAGCATTGGTGGCTGCAGGGCATGGCGGGCGGCATCAAGGCCCACCACGACTGCGTGAAGGCCTTCTCCGAGACCGACTTCACTGAAGACCTGAAGAAGATCGACGTGCCCACGCTGGTGATGCACGGCGACGACGACCAGATCGTGCCGATCGCCGATTCGGCGCTGCTCTCGATCAAGCTGCTGAAGAAGGGCACGCTGAAGGTCTACCCGGGCCTGCCGCACGGCATGTGCACGACGCATGCGGACGTGATCAACCCGGATCTGCTGGCGTTCTTCAAGGACTGAGGCCGCGTGGGCTGGTGGTGTTTGCGCCATGCGCACAAGGCCTGTGCGCTGGCGTTGTTGCCGGCCGCCGGCCAGGCGCCAAGAATCAGGCTCGCCCGACACCACCACTCGCCACCACGCGCATGACCCGTCTTGCAAACACCCCCTCCGGCCGCAACACGCCTTGGCGCAAGGCGCTGCTGTGCGCCGTGGTGCTCGTCGCCTTTCATTCATCCCGAACGAGCGCCTTCATGACACCGGACTCCTGGAACTCGCCTTCTGCCGCTGAGCAGAAGGCCATCAACGCCCTGCTGGAGACTTACACGAGCAGCGTCTCCGATGGGGACTCGCAACGCTTCGAGTCGCAGCTGCTGGACCTGAAGATCCCCTTCGCCGGCGTGTGGAGCGACATGCCTGCTTCGGCGAACCTGGCCACCCTCCAGGATTACGCCGGCTTCAGGAAGTCCATTTTCGAGAGCGGCAAGAAGTTCAAGCAGCGCTTCAGCAACATCAAGATCGAGCAGGTGGGCAGCGTCGCCCAGGTCTCGCTCGACTATGAGACGGCGTTGAAGGAGGCCAGCTACGAAGGGAAGGGCTGGAAGGTCATGCACCTGGTCAAGGTCGACGATCGATGGAAGATCGCCAGCGAGTTCTTCACCCGCTATCCGCGCTGACCGGTCTTCGATCTGCATCGGGCGAGAATGCCCTCACGATGCAGTTGTTCAATGAAATGGCCGCCTTTGCGCACGTGGTGCGCTGCGGTGGCTTCTCGCAGGCGGCGCGCGTGCTCGGCGTGGAGCCGTCGTCGATGAGCCGCAGCGTCGCGCGGCTCGAGAAATCGCTCGGCGCGCGGCTTCTCGTGCGCAACACCTGCGCGCTGGCATTGACCGAGATGGGCAGCCACATCTATGCGGAGTGCGAGAAGCTGCTCGCCGCCGCGCGCAATGTGCACGACCTGGCCGGCCAGTACGGCACCCGTGCCACCGGGCTGCTGCGTGTTTCAGCGCCCGTTGCCTTCGGGCAGGTCTGGCTTGCGCCGAGGTTGGCGGGCTTCATCGAGGCCTTTCCGGAGGTCGACCTGCAGGTGGTGCTCGACGATCGCCCGATCGACCTGATCGATGAGCGCGTCGACGTGGCGGTGCGGATCACGCAAGCGCCGCCGCCTGGATTTGCCGCGCTGCGACTGTGCGCTGCGCCGTATGTGCTGATTGCCTCGCCCGGCTACCTCAAGGCGCACGGCGTGCCGCAGCGGCCTGAAGCGCTGACAGGGCACCGCTGCCTTCACCTGGGCTACGGCGCATTCGGTCCGGCATGGCCGTTCAAGCGCGGTGACGAGATCATCGCGGTGACGGTCYCGGGCCGGTACTCGATCGGCAACAGCCTGGCCTTGGCCGCGGTCGTGACAGGCGGTGCAGGCATCGGGCTGATCCCCGAGTTCAGCGCAGCGCAGGGGCTCACCGACGGCACGCTGGTGCGCGTGCTGCCCGACTGGCAGCTCACCGAAACGTATGAGCGGGCGGCGTACCTGATCTACACGGCCGGGCCGCACCTGGCGCCGAAGATCCGGGCGCTGTTGGATTTCTTGAGCGCTGGCGAGGCGTAGCTTGACTTCCCCCGTGTCGGGGGAGATGCAACCGGGCCGGCGTGGAGTACACCGGAGGCTGTTGCGCCTCCGAGGAGCCTCCATGAGCACCGACTTCCGCGCCCAGATCATCGCCCCGGCGGCGGCCTACGGGCAGGGCGACACCGGCCTGTTCCCGTTCGACCTGTTCGACCGCCAGTGCCTGGCGCAGGGCGATTCGTGGTTCTCGATCGGCTCGATTCCGCCGGGGCTCACGAGCAACGTGCTGGCCGAGCTGTGGCTCTCGAACGCCACGGTGATCGTCAACTGCGGGCGGCCGAGCAAGACGCTCGCGCACATGGCCGACACGCTGTCGGAGACGATGTTCCTGCGGCTGCTGCGCGGCCCGTCGTCGTTCCGGTGGGATGCGATCCTGCTGTCCGGCGGCGGCAACGACCTGATCGACGCTGCGTCGGTCGGCCCCGATGCACCGCGCGACCGGCGCCTGCTGCTGCGCCCCGACGAGCGCACGGCCGTGCCGGCCGATGCCGCCGGCTACCTCAGCGCTGACGGCTGGCACACCTTCGAGCAGCACCTGGGCGAGGTCTTCGCGCATTTCATTTCCGAGCGCGCCTCTGGCCAGAACTGGCACACGCCGACGCTGCTTCACAACTACGCGCCGATCATGCCGAGGCCGTCGGGCGCGGGCTTCATCAGCGGTCCGTGGCTGCAGCCGGCGCTGGCGGCCTTCGGCATTCCGATCGACGACTGGGGCGATGTCGCGGCTGAGCTGATGAGGCGGCTCGACCGGCTGCTGCGTGATCTGGTGGCGGCCCACCTGGCGGCCGACCCGGCCGATACGCTGGTCGTCGTCGACACGCAATCGGCCGGGCTGGTGCTGGCGGAGCCGACGGCCGACGGCGTCTCGGGCGACTGGCAGAACGAGATTCACCCGACGCGTGACGGCTACAAGAAGTTGGCGGTGGCGTGGCGGGCGGTGCTCGATCCGCTGCTGTAGCCCTCTTAGAATCCACGGACTCCGTCCACGAGACGAGAGACAGCAACAATTCCGGGAGGGAACAGATGATTGCAAGAGGCCTGTGGGTCGCCTGTGTGGGCGCCATCGTTCTGGCTGGCTGTGGGGGTGGGGGAGGTGACTCGAACGCGCCCGCTGCGCCGCAGCCACCACAGGAACTCAGCGTCTCGCGTTCGGTGGTGGCCGGCACGTCCGTCCATCCGGTGGTGACGCTCGACGCCACGGCCTTGGGCCTTACCGACACCCTGTACGCCACGGTCAATGACCCCGGCGGCGTGTTCGGCGCGCCGGTCGCGGTCACTGCCAGCGGCGGCAGCTACGCACTCGAACTCGCCACCCTCAACACCGCGACCACGGGCACCCATGCCGGGCAGGCCGTGGTGAACCTCTGCCGCGATGCCGCGTGCTCGGCGCTGCACTCCACGCCGACGATGGTGCTGAACTACAGCGTCGACGTGCTGGCGGCGGATGGCGCCTGGCCGGGCAACCACCTGACGACGCTGGCGGCGATGCCGGGCGCGCCCGAATGGTCGACGTTCCAGGGCAACGCGGCCCACACCGGCCACGTGCCGGTGACGCTCGACCCCAACCGGTTCAGCACGCGCTGGCAGGTGGTGGTCCCGTCCCATCTTTACTTCAACGGCCTGTTCAATCTGGCCACCGTTACCACCGAAGGCGGAAGGTTCTTCATCGCCGGCAACAACGCCGTCACGGCCCGCAGCGAGCACGACGGGTCCGTGCTCTGGAGCTACAGCTTCAGCGGCCTGGAGTACCCGTCGGTGAACCCGCCCGCCGTGCGCGACGGAACCGTCTACGTGTCGGCCGGACAGCAAACGTCGGCCACGATGTTCGGCCTGGATGCCAGCGACGGCAGCGTGCGCTTCCGCTCGGACATGTCGAACCAGTGGAGCAACTACCTGGCGCCCACCGTGGGGCCATCGGGGGTCTACGCCAACGCGGGCACCACGGGCGGGATGTACGCCTTCGACCTGCAAGGCACGCCGCTGTACTTTTCGCCAACCGACTTTCAGTCGACCTGGACCCCGGCTGTCGATTCGAGCGCGGTCTACG
The DNA here is from genome assembly GCF_054049715.1 of Rhizobacter sp. P5_C2. Lineage (NCBI taxonomy): Bacteria > Pseudomonadati > Pseudomonadota > Betaproteobacteria > Burkholderiales > Sphaerotilaceae > Rhizobacter > Rhizobacter sp. P5_C2. The sequence continues at coordinate 12,162 of NZ_JBFULV010000076.1, forward strand.
CCTACTCGGGTGACGCGCTGCGCGTGTTCCACCCGACCACCGGTGCACTGCAGGCAACCATCGCCGACCCGACGTTCACGAACTACATCTACGAAATCGGCGGGTCGGCGGTGCTGGGCGGGCCCGATTCGGTGTTTGCCGCGGCCTACGCCAACAGCTTCCTCAACAGCGGCACCATCGGCAATTCGCTGCTGCACTTCAACCTCCAGGCCAACACCATCGACTGGAGCATCCAGGGTGTCTACCCGAGGACACCCGCCTACGGCGGCGGCGTGCTGTACGCGGTCAACAACAACCCGCTGCGCCTGGAGGCGCGCGCCGAGTCCGACGGCGCGCTGCTGTGGTCCTGGACGCCGCAGGCGTCGAGCGACACATCGTTCGTGAGCGAGGTCCTGCTCACCGACAACGCGGTGATCGTCAGCACGAACCGGTCGACCTATGCGATCGACCGCACCACGCACCGTGCGGCATGGAGCTACCCGGCGCCCGGAAACCTGGCGCTGTCGCGCAACGGCGTTCTCTACATTGCCGGCTACAACACCTTCGGTGCCACGTCGATGACGCTCACCGCGATCAACCTCCGCTGAGTCGCGGCGGACGGGCTCAGGGAAGCGCGAACTCCTTGAGATCGTCCCAGAGGTACGAGAGGTAGGCCTCGCGCACGCCGGGCGTGCGGCAGGCCTCCAGCAAGCCGGCGCACTGGGTTCTGGCCGAGATGTTGGCGGCCAACCAGTCGTCGATCGGCGCGCCCGCGGCCTGGGCGAGCAGGCCGGGCAGGAAGACGAGGTCCAAGGCACTCGGCGCCTCGGTCGGCGCCCGGTCGGGCCGGTTGCTCGAGACCTCGTACCAGGTCTGGTACTTGGCGGGCACCGTGCCGGTCTGCGTCGGCAGCGATCGGATGCGATCCCTCAGCGTGATCGCGTTGGCGAACGGGGGTTGGTGGTCTCCGAACCAGGCGAGCACCGCGGGCCGTTGCGCGTTGCCGAGAACGGCCTCGCGGGTCCGTTTCAGCTCGCGTTCGAACTCCCGGCTGCGCCACACGTAGTCGGCGACGCTGCGGGCCTCATCGGCCGACGCGAAATCCCGCGACGCTTCGGCGCGAAGTTCAGCCGGCACCCGTTCCATCTCCACGCCGTGCTCCGCATGGTTGAAGATGGTCAGCGCGAACAGGAACACCGGCTGATCGCGCTGGCGCTCGCGCGCCAGAACGCGCCGCGCGGCTTCGTGCACCAGCGCATCCGGCGTGCCCCAGGCCTCGGGCAGGCCCAGCTCGGCTGCGTCGAGGAACTCGTCGAAGCCGTAGCCGGCATACGCGATGCGGCCGTTCATCATGCCGCCGCGGGTCGGGTACAGCGCGACGGTGCGGTACCCGGCCGCTTTCAGCGAGCGCACGAAGGAGCGGTGCACGTGCGGCGCCACGCTGAACGGCGCGAACTCGCCGGCCGGCCCGAACGAGTCGTGCGGAACCCCCGTCGCGAACGCGAACTCCGACAGCCAGGTGCTGCCGCCGAAGACATGCACCTGCAGCGGCCCGTGCGCGATCGTGCTTCCGGTGGCCGCGAAGGCATCCAGGCCGCACAGCGTTGCAGGGCAGCCTGCCAGGGTCGCCGGATTGAACTGGCTCTCCTGCAGGAAGACGACGATGTCGGCCGGCGTGGTCTTCGCTTCCGCGGACACCAGCTTCAGGCTCTCGTGCCGGAACGCCGTGGTGTCGGCGGCCTCCACGCCCCACCGCGGATCCAGCGACGCCGTCGCGAAGAAGCCGAGGGCCGGGCGTTCGACCAGGCCTGCGCCGACGAACCACATGCCTGCCGCTTTCAGGTTCGACACCTCTTTCGCGACGAGGACACCGCTGTACGTGACGAGGAGCGCGGCCAGCGCTGCGGCCATGGACGCAGCCGACCAGCCAGGTTGGCGGCCCGGAGGGTTCCATCGCCAGGCCGCGATGCAGCCCAGGATCGCCAGACTCAGCGCAGCCCCTGCGTACCACACCAGCGTCGGCTGCGTTCCCAGCACGCCGACGTTGTCCGCGAACTGCCGGAAGAAGAAGCGAACGTCTTGCCACGTCAGCGGCGTGCCGGCGAATTGCTGCTTCAGGCGGATGGCGGCCAGCAACAGCGCGGCCACCGTGCTGCCGGCCACGGCGGCGAAGCGCGGCCGCTGCGTCAGCAGATAGATCACCAGGCAGGCCACCAGCAAGGCGTGCGAGCCGACTTCGGGGTCGACCCAGCGACCGGCGAGGGGCGGAAGGGCCAGCACGACGGCATCGGCAAGCCGCCGACGGCCGATGTAGGCCACCAAGGCGGAGGCCGCGGACAGCGCGAACGGGGTGGCCACGAAGCGCCAGGAATCCGGCGTGAGGAAAAAGCCCCCGCATGCCACGAGCAGCACGGCGATGACCGCCAGTTGCGTGCTCAGGCGATGGCTTTGCGCGATGGCTTCAGTGCGCTTCCGCGCCGCGGCGAGCAACCGGGCGATGGTGTGGCGATGCATGGACGGGATTCGGTATCGCGGATCGGTGGTCGGGCAGTTTCGCACGAGGGCGAACGGGGCTCATGTCCCGGCTCCGCGCCGGGCTCTCAGCAGGCTGATCGCTCCAGCGGCCGCCGCGGCCAGCGCCGCGAGCGCCAGGCCCCAGTGCACGGCGCGCACCGATGGCAGCAACGCGAACAGCAGCCCCATCGACAGGCTTCCGAGCGTCAGCCCGGTCAGCCTGGCCGTGCCCTGGGCACCACCGGCCGCGCCGCTGCGTTCCTTCGGCGCGGCGAGCAGCATGTTCTGGTTGTTGGGTGTCTGGAAGAAGCCGAAGCCCAGGCCTGCGAGGCTCGTGAAGACGGCCATCGGCAGCCACGGGTCGCCGTGAACCGGCCAGGCGGCACACAGCGCCAGGCCGAGCGAGAGGCAGGCCCCGCCGGCGGCGCAAAGCCACGCTGTCGACACGCGCTTCGCCAGGCGTGCCGACAGCGGCGCGGCCACCATCACCGCCAGCGGCCACGGTGTCATCAGCAGGCCGGTGTCCATCGCGCTCAGGCCCAGCTCGTGCTGGAAGTAGAACGGCAGCGCCACGTAGCCCATCATCTGCCCGGTGAAGCAGCACACCGATGCGATGACCGACACCCGGAACGACGGCACCCGCAGAAGATCGAGCGGAACCAGCGGCGCCGCCTTCGGCATCTCGCGCCGCACCAGCAGCACCATCGATGCGGCCGCGACGACCAGCAAGGCAGCGCCGACCCACGGCGACGACGGCAGCCAGTCGCTGCCCAGCACGAAGGCAGCGAACATGATCGCGTTGAGCGCGATGCTGATGAGGTCGAGGGGACGCTTGCTGCCCTGCGGATTCGGCAACCCGGCGCAGGCCACCAGCACCAGCACGCCGATCGGCAGGTTCACCGCGAAGAGCCACGGCCAGCTCGCGACCGACAGCAATGCGGCGCCGACGGCCGGCCCGGCCGCCGAGGCGCCTGCAATCGTCAGCGCGTTCCATGCAATCGCCTGGCCCAGCAAGCGGCGCGGATAGGTGAAGCGCAACAGCGCCAGGCCCAGCGGCATCACCGCCGCACTGCCCAGGCCCTGCAGGCAGCGTGCCGCGATCAGCCAGGGCAAGGACGGCGCCAGCGCACACAGCACCGACGCCACGGTGAACAGCGCGATGCCCGCGGTGAACACCCGGCGATAGCCCAGCCGCTCGCCGACAGCGGCAGCGGGCAGCAGGAACATCACGATCGCGAGCTGGTAGGCGGTGACGATCCACACCGCATCGGCCGGCGACGCCTGCAATTGCTGGGCAATGCTCGGCAGCGCGACGTTGGCGATCGCGCCGTCGAGCACCACCAGCACGATCGCACCGAGGATCGCGGCGACTGCCGCGTAGCGCTGCGGCAGCGGCAGGCCATCGAGTTCGTTCGAGACCGTGGCGGCGTTGGAGGGGAGGGCAGTTGACGACATGTGGGGAGACAGGAGGTGACGCTCGATCGCGCCACATCAGCATAGGTCGACGGCCCCGGGCCAGCCAGAGCGTGGCGCGCATCTTGTTCATGCATGCGGCGCCGGGCCTGCATGGCCGAAGCGTGCTAGGTTCAGCGCATGCCGACCGATGCCGACCTGAACCTTCTGATTGCATTGAACGCGCTGCTCTCCGAGGGCAGCGTCTCCAGAGCGGCCGAGCGGCTGGGCCTGAGCGAATCGGCCATGAGCCGCACCCTGGCGCGCTTGCGTGAAACCACCGGCGACGAACTGCTGGTGCGCGCCGGCCGTGCCATGGTTCCCACGCCGCGGGCGTTGGCGCTGCGCGACCGGGTCAAGGCGCTGGTGGAGGAGGCCGGCGCCGTGCTGCAGCCGGCCGGGCCCGACCTGAACCTGGGCGCGCTCGAGCGCATGTTCACCGTGCGGGCCAACGACGGCTTCACCGAGGCCTTTGCGCACCTGCTGGTGGCGCGCACCGCGCGCGAAGCGCCTGGGGTGCGCCTGCGTTTCGCGCCCAAGCCCGACAAGGACGTGCGCCCGCTGCGCGAGGGGCTGATCGATCTCGATGTCGGCGTGCTCGGCGAGACCGGCCCCGAGGTGCGCGTTCAGGCGCTCTACAGCGATCACTTCATCGCCGTGGTGCGGCGCGGCCACCCGCTGCTGGCCGACGGCGAGATCACGGCCGAGCGGTATGCGGCCTGCGACCACGTGGTCACGTCGCGCCGCGGGCGCATCACCGGCCCGGTGGATGACGCACTGGCCGCCGCCGGGCTGACGCGCCATGTCGCCGTCATCGTTCCCAGCTTCGGCACCGCGCTGTCGACTGCGGCCGCGACCGACATGGTGGCGCTGATCCCCGCGTCGTACTTCGAGCACATGAGGGCGAACGACACTCTGCGCTCATTCGAGCTGCCGGTGTCGACGCAGGACATCACGATCTCGCAGATGTGGCACCCCCGGCTCGATCGAGACGCGCCGCATCGGTGGCTGCGCGGCGTGGTCCTGGAGGTGTGCCGATATCACCGCGGAGATCACCACGGAAAAGCCTGAGCGAAGCGCTAGACCACAGCGCCATCGGCGTAACGCTCGGCGATCGCCCGCAGGTCGTCCCGGCGCTGTTCGAAGGCCGCCACGACGTCGGGATCGAACTGCGTTCCGCTGGCTGCAAAGACCGACGCGACCGCCTCGTCGTGCGTCAAGGTCGCCTTGTAGACCCGTGGCGTCACCATCGCGTCATAGGCGTCCGCCACCGCCATCAGCCGCGCCGCCAACGGGATCTCGGCGCCGCGCAGGCCTTGCGGGTAGCCGCTGCCATCCCAGCGCTCGTGGTGCGACAGCACGATCTCCTTCGCGCAGCTCAGGAACTTCGCGTCGACGCCCAGCCGCTGCTGCGACCGCACGATGGCCTCGCATCCCAGCGTGGTGTGTTTCTTGACCAGCTCGAACTCGTCGGCACTCAGCGGACCAGGCTTCAGCCGCAACGACTCGGGCACCGTGCTCATCCCGATGTCGTGCAGCGGCGTCGAGCGGACGACGAGGTTGACGGTCGCCTCATCCAGCGTTTCCTCCAGCCGTGGATTGGCTCGCAGGGCGACGCACAGCGACCGCACGTAGTGCTGCGTGCGAAGGATGTGCCCGCTGGTCTCGCCGTCTCGCGACTCGGCGAGCGAGGCCAGTGCGACCACCGTCACATCCTGGATCGCGCGCAGGTCGCTCGTGCGGCGGACGATCTCCGCCTCGAGGAAGGCGGCCTTGTCGCGCAGCACGTCCGACACGACCTTCAGGTGCAGGTGGGTGGCAACGCGTGCCAGCGCAATGGCCGGGCTGATGGGCTTGGTGATGTAGTCGACGGCGCCGAGCAGCAGCCCGCGCTCCTCGTCCTCGGGCGCCGACAGCGCCGTCAGGAAGATCACCGGGATGGTCTGCGTGCGTGGCTCGGACTTCAGGCGCTCCAGCACCTCGTAGCCGTCCATGGCCGGCATCATGATGTCGAGCAGCACCAGGTCGGGTGGCGTATCGAGTGCCAGTTGCAGTGCCTTTGCGCCGCTGTTGGCCAGGCGCACGCGGTAGCTTTCGCGCAGCAGGTTGGCCAGCAGGTCGAGGTTCTCGGGCGTGTCGTCCACCACCAGCACGGTGGGCTTGGCATTGACGGAATCCTGCATGGTGAGGCTCCCTTTCGTCGGTTGTTTCAGCTGTCCTGGAATCGCCCCGCGATGGCGCGGAACTCCTCTTCGATCGACGTGAACGCGTCCAGCACATCTGGGTCGAAATGGCTGCCTCGTCCCTTGCGCATGATGTCCATCGCTTCCTCGTGCGAGAACGCCGGCTTGTACACGCGCTTGGTGATCAACGCGTCATAGACGTCGGCGACGGCCATCAGGCGCGCCGACACGGGGATCTCGTCGCCCGCCAGTCCTTCGGGGTAGCCGGAGCCGTCCCACTTCTCCTGGTGCGAGTAGGCGATCTCGCGTGCGAAGACAAGGAAGCTGTCGCTGCGGCCCAGGTAGCGTTCCACCTCGCGGATCGCGTCGCGGCCGTAGACGGTGTGCAGCCGCATGATGTCCCACTCGTCCGGCTCCAGCTTGCCGGGCTTCAGCAGGATGCGGTCTGGAACACCGATCTTCCCGATGTCGTGCAGCGGCGCCGACTTGTACAGCAGCTCGATGTTGGCGTCGGTCAGCACGTCGCTGAAACGAGGGTGGGCCTTGAGTGCTCGCGCCAAGGCGACCACGTAGCTCTGCGTGCGGCGGATGTGGTTGCCGGTCTCGTTGTCGCGCGTCTCGGCCAGGCTCGCCATCGCGTGGATGGTGGCGTCGCGCATCTGCTCAAGCTCGAGCGTGCGCTCCTTCACCAGCGTTTCGAGCACGGCGTTGTGGTCGCTCAACACGCGGCGTGCCTGGTTCACCGTGAGCTGGGTCTTCACGCGCACCAGCACGATGGGCGGCGAGATGGGCTTGTGGATGTAGTCCACCGCGCCGAGCGCCAGCCCCTTCTGCTCGTCCTCGACCTCGGCCTTGGCGGTGAGGAAGATGACCGGGATGTCCGCCGTGAGCGGATCCGCCTTCAAGCGCGCGATGACCTCGTAGCCGTCCATCTCCGGCATCATCAGGTCGAGCAGGATCAGGTCGGGTTGCGGAAGTGCTGCAGCCAGCTTCAGCGCCTTGGCGCCGCCGTTGGCCAGCTTGACCTTGTAGTCGTCCTTGAGCAGGTCGGACAGCACCGTCAGGTTGTCGGGCGTGTCGTCGACGACCAGGACGATGTGTCGGGATGGTCCGTTCGGACTCGTCATCTCCCCCTCCTTCAGTGGAGCTGCACCGAGCGGCCGTCGGCCGCCGCGCGCAGCGCTTGCAGTGCGAGATCGAAGTCGTAGTCGTTCAGCGCCCGCTGCACCGCAGTGGCGGCACCGGCCCCGAACTCGCCTTCGAAATCGTACGCGAGTCCTTCGAACCTGGGGGCGGCATCGGCGCTGCAATCCTCCATCAGGCTCGCCAGCTGGCGCAGTTCGTCAAGCCATGCCTCGAGCGGGCGCCGCGGCCGATCGGCTGCCGTGCCTTCCGGGGCTGGCAGGCCGGCGTCCAGCACCTTGGCCGCCGCGTCGAGCGCCAACTGCAGGCCTTGCAGCGCGGGCTCCAGATCGACCGGTGCAGCGCCTTGCCGCACGGCCGCTTCGAGTTCCGCCGCCGATTGCTGCACGCCTCGCAGCCCCAGGTTCCCCGCGACGCTCTTGAGCGTGTGGGCCTGTCGTTCGGCGGTCGAGCGGTCGGCGGCCTGCAACGCCATCCGGATGCCCTGCGGCACCCGCGGCTGCTCCTCCCGAAAACGCCGCAGCAGCTTCAGCAGCAGTGTCTCGTTGCCGTTGACGCGGTGCCTGGCTGCTTCGAGGTCGAAGCCCTGCAGCGTCGGCAAGGTGGTCGACGATCCGGCGTTGGAAGAACTGGCCTTGGCCGGCGACGGCGCTTCCGTCGCGAGCTTCTGGTGCAGCCAGCGGCGAAGCGTGCCATACAAGGCCGGTGGCTCGATCGGCTTGGACACGTGATCGTTCATGCCGACGTCCAGGCAGCGCTGGCGTTCCTCCTTCATCGCGTGCGCCGTCATCGCGATGATCGTCAGCCCGCGGAAGCGCTCGTCGGCACGCAGTTGCCGGGTGGCTTCGTAGCCGTCCATGACCGGCATCTGCAGGTCCATGAACACCAGGTCGTAGCGGCCCGGCTCGGCGGCCTGGATGCGCTCGATCGCCTGCTGCCCGTTGGAGGCGATGTCGGCCGACACACCCGCTGCCTCGAGCAACTCGGTCGCGATCTGCTGGTTGGTGTCGTTGTCCTCGACCAGCAGCACGTGCGCACCGTCGAACCGGGGAACGCTGCCGCGCGCCGGCGCCTGGGCTGCCATGTGCTCGGGCGCGAACACTTCGACCAGCGCGTCGATCAAGGCCGACCGATCGAGCGGCTTCAGCAGGAAGGCATCGACGCCGGCCGCCTCGGCCGCGGCGCGCACCTCTTCGCGCCCGAACGCGGTGGCCAGGATGACGCGTGGCGGTTCGGGCAGCGTCTCACGCGCGCGCAGCGCGAGTTCGATGCCGTTCAACCCGGGCATCTGCCAATCGGTGAGCAGCAACTGGAAAGGCGGCGTGGCCGCCGCGAGCATCTCCAGCGCTTCCTTGCCGCCGGACGCCGCCGTGACGTGCACCGGCAGCCCCTTGAACGCGTCAACGAGGATGTAGCGGGCGACGGGGTTGTCGTCGACCACCAGCACCCGCAGGTCGTTCAGCGCTTCGGGCACCACGCGGGGAGCGCGCGGTGGCGCGTCGCTCGTGGCCAGCCAGCAGGTGAAGCTGAAGCGGCTGCCTTCGCCGACCGCGCTGTCGACCCAGATGCGCCCGTCCATCATCTCCACCAGGCGCTTGCAGATGCTCAGGCCCAGGCCGGTGCCACCGAAGCGGCGTGTCGTGGAGCCATCGGCCTGCGTGAAGGGCTGGAACAGGCGGGCGGCCTGCTCGGGGGTCATGCCGATGCCGGTGTCCCGCACGCAGAACTGCAACTGCACGCGCCCTGGCGATTCCGCGAGGGTGCGGGCCGACAGGTGGATCTCGCCGCGTTCGGTGAACTTGATCGCGTTGTTCACCAGGTTGATCAGGATCTGGCCGAGCCGCAGCGGGTCGCCCCGCAGCCCGCGCGGCACCTCGGCCGGCACGTCGAAGAGGTATTCGAGGTCTTGCTCCTGCGCCTTGGCCACCGTGACCGTCGCGAGGTTGGACAGCACGTCGTCGAGGTTGAAGTCGACCGTCTCGACGTCCAGCTTGCCGGCCTCGATCTTCGAGAAATCGAGGATGTCGTTGATGATGCCGAGCAGCGCCGTTCCTGCGTTGTAGATCTTCTGCACGTAGTCGCGCTGCTTGGGCGCGAGCTCGGTGCGCAGCGCGAGGTGCGACATCCCGATGATGGCGTTCATCGGCGTGCGGATCTCGTGGCTCATGTTGGCCAGGAACATCGACTTGGCCTGTGTCGCGTCTTCGGCGGCCGCCTTGGCCTGCTCCAACGCGCGCTCGTCTTCCTTCTGCGCGGTGATGTCGACCAGCCAGCCCAGGATGCCGGCCTTGCCTTCGTACTCGGTGGGCAGGTAGGTGGCCAGGATGTCGCGCTCCAGGCCGTCGGGGCCGTTCATCCTCAGCTCGTAGTTCCGGACGATGCCGTCCTTCTGCAGCGTCGCCATCATGCGGTCGCGGTCGGCCAGGTCGGCGTAGGTGTCCGGCTTGTCCGAGCCGGTCAGGCGGATGAGTTCGTGGGTGCGTGGGTTGGCGAACCGCACCGTGCCTTCCACGGAGATGGCCACACCCACCGGCGCGGTCTCCAGGATGCGGCGCAGGCGCTCGCGCTCGCGGTGGAGTTCGGCGAGCTTGGCCTCGAGCTCTTCGGTGCGATGCGCGACTTCGCCTTCCAGCGTGGCGTTGGCCTGCGCGAGATCGTGCGTTGCCGACAGCAGCCGCTGCCGCATCGACTCCTGCGCCTGCGCCAGGTGAGCCACCTCGCGCCATGGCGTGACGACCTGAACCGGCTGCTGCAGCTGCAGCTGGCCGATGCGGCTGCTTTCTTCCGACAGTTGCTCCAGCGGCCGTGCGAACTGGCGCGCGATGCGCGTGGCGAGTGCGGTTCCGCTGGACACGGCCAGGGCGCCGAGCAGCAGCAGCATGGCGGCGCTGGCCCATTTGTTGGGGACAAAGTCGGCTTCAGGTGCCGCGACGGCCAGCAGCACCTGGTTCTGGCCGATGACACTGCGCCGCACGAGCGCATACCAGTGGTCGCCCTGGCTTTGGTAGCGCAGGTCTTGTCGCTCGTCGGCAGCTCGCCAGGCCTGGAGTGCATCGGCGAGCGGGGCGACGCCGAGCTGCGCCACGTCTTGCAGCACGCTGGAGCGGATGCCCTCGTCGGAGGCGAATCGGTCGTCGCGTGGCAACCCCATCACCCGGCCATCCGGATGAAGGATGGCGGCCATGCCGTGGCGCCCTGCGACCACCCGCGTGGTGAAGCGCGACAGGTCGAGCAGGCGCACGTCGTGGCTGATGACGAAGCGCTGGCCATCGGCACCCGTCCAGCGCGCAGCGGCCGTGATGCCGGGCTCGCGGGTGGTGAAGAAAACGTAGGGCGGCGTCCACGCCACCTTGTCGTCATCGGGGAGCGCCATCGCGGCCGTGAACCACGGGCGCTGGCGGGCGTCGTAGTCGAGCTCGCGCGCTTCGATCCTGGTCAAGCGCTGTTGCTGATCCCAATGCAGCCAGTAGGCCATCTTGCCCCACTGATCGGGATGGGTCAGGCGGTTGACCCAGGTGCCGTCGGCATTGCGCAGCAGCAGGATCTCGCGGCCGGTTTCGCTCGCGAGAAGCACCGAGCTGATCTCGCCGTGGTTGGCGATCACCGAGAAGAAGAGTTCGTTGAAGCGCAACAGGTCGTCGAGGCTCGCGCTGCCATGGCGCCCCCAATCCCTGGAGGTGCGCAACGTGGTCTCTACGGTGCCCAGGAGCTGCTGCGCGCGGCCATCGAGTTCGGCTGCGGCTTGCTGCAACTGCGAGTGGGCCAGCTGACCCACGGCAGGCCTGACGATGACGTAGAACGCGCTGAGCGCAAAGACGAGCAGGACGGCAATGGCCAATGCCGAAATGCGAAACACCAGCGCACTTCGGATGGACCTTCTGTCGCGATTGACGGTCGCAGCGGCCACGCTCACTCCCTGCTTTTGCGGCGGAGTATGCGGTAGCAGGGTGAACTGCGCCAGCCTCTTGGCGCAGGCGCGGGGCTGGGTGGCTAGGGCGCGTAGTGCAGGCCTGTTTCCCAGGCCGCTTCCATCGTCTGCAGAAGCGATGCGGGCACGCGGGCGTCCTGCCGTGCGTCCTGCAGCGTCTGCCGCATGGCCTGCGCGATGCGCTCGAGCACCTGGGCGGGTTGGCTGACGCCGCAGACGCGCCGTCCGAAGTCGTGCAGCTCTTCGACGGTGGGATAGGTCTTGCTGCCGTGCCTGCCAGCGAAGAGCTTGAGCGCGAGCGTTCTGTCTTCCAGCTCGGGCCCACCCTGGTAGCGCGTGTAGCGGTAGATGGAGGTCGTCACCACGTCGAACAGGGGCGACAGCCACGCCTGCGTCTCGCTGCGGTAGAGCACGCCGAAGTTCTTCAGGTGCGCGTCGCCGTTGCGCACCATGATGCACAAGGCCACCTGTTCGAAGAAGCGATGCAGGTTGTCGGCGTGCAATTGCAGCTGGCGCAGCAGCTCGGCCACGCGCTGGTAGCTGCCCTGGTACTTGCGGTCCGACAACACGTCGCGCACGCGCAGGCCGGCCAGCGCGGCGATGTCCTCGAAGCCCAGGCGTTCGATGCGGCCATCGTCGTGCGTGACGATGTCGAATCGATCGAGGATCAGCATCTGCCCGTCATCGGAGAGCGAGAACTCGGGCACCTGGATGCCTGCGCGCCGGGCTGCGCAGAGGCAGAGGAACTCGTTGGCCGCGAGACCCGGATAGGACGGGCCGGCCGCCTTGACGATGAGCGAGGGCACGGCCACGGTGGGCCGGTCGGGCACCATGATCTTGGGCTGCATGCCTGCGATGCCGGCGCCGGTGCTCAGGTACGCGGCCACGAGCTCACCGAACACCTCGGGCGTGTACCGCGTGCTGAGCAGTTCTGCCTTGCTGATGACCCGAGGAGCGGCCACGTCGGGGGCGCCCGGCAGGCGGTAGCCCAGGCGGCCGATGCCGTTTCGGCCAGCCAGCGCCAGCAGGTGCATCGGCGTCATCGGCTGCTTGGGGAACAGCTCGCGGATGCGCATGAACAGATCGCCCTCGGGCAGGTTCTGGTCCATGGGGGCGAACAGGTCGCCGTCCTGCCAGGTCAAGTTCTGCTTCGGCGGCATGAGCAGGGCCACCGTCGCTTGCGCCGGGTCTGGCGCGAGATAGCGGAACTCATAGGCGGACGCCTTGAGCAACTGCCCCGCATGGGGCGCGGCGCCGATGTCGACGTCGAGTGCGCGGATCTTTTCAGGGAGCATCGTCGTCGTCCTGGAACCGGCGCGAGACTTCATCCGCGGTGGGCAACCCCACACGCTCGAGTCGCAGTGCGAGGCCCAGCGCACCCAGCACGGCCATCAAGGACGACACGGTGGTGTCTTCGCCGGCTTCAAGCCGGTAGACGACTTCCCGGACTTTTCCGGCCTTCTCAGCCAAGGCGGACTTGCTGAGGCCGAGTGCCTTCCGCTGCGCGACCAGTGCGCGGCCCAACTCATCCGGAAGGCGAATACTGTCAGTCATGGCGTGCAATTGTAGGGAAACTGCACGAAAATGGAAGTTATGGCTTGCAGATTTCTGACGCCGCTGGGCTTTTGCCTCGGCTGCTAGTGGTGGCCCTCGATGCCTCCTGCGTCGAGTCGGCCATTGAACGCGGACAGGTCCAGCCCTTGCGGGGAAAGCGAAGTGCCGCGCAGATCCAGCGGGCCCAGGTAGCGCAGATGCAGGCTGCGCTTTGCGAAGCGCCAACGCCCGCCGTGTTTCACCAACTCGTCGCGGTAGAAACCGATGGCCATCCAGGGCGTTGCTTCCTTCGATTCCCGGCCCTGTTCGACCAGGGTGCTGACGGCCGAAGCTTCGCTGTCGCCGCGCAGGGTCACGACGAGGCCGGAATTCAGCTGTACCAGCAGTTCCTGTCGCTCCATCGATTCCCGCAGCCCCTTCAGGATCGCGTCGCGACCTTCGTGGCGGAGGTTCACCGGTGCCAGCACCTCCCACAGCGCGGACGGTTCGAAAGCGTCGTGCAGCAGAGAGACGTCGCGCAGGTTCACCGCCGCGTGCCACGCATCAATGCGTTCGCGGATCTGGAGATTGTCGAGAGAAGTCGTCATGGCGTAGATGACAGGGTAGTGACGCCCAACGTTTGACATGAGGGGCGATCAAAGCGGCCCCTTCGATGGAAGGGGTGGATTTCATGCACCCGACCCTGCTCAATCATCGGCAATCTTGATCGACAGCTCGACGTCCCAAAGAAGCTTTCTCGGCTCGACACGATGATCGGTCAGGTAGGCCTCATACCTGCATGCGTACGACTCCGCGCGGTCGGCGACCAGTGGATCGAAAGCAATTCCCGATTCCTTCGCCCACGTCATCAGGGCCTGGTTGCCGCGAAGCCCGTTGCCCCGGTAGACCAACGTGGCATACCTCCCTGCTGGAAGGACGCCCGGCTTGATGCGCTCATCACCTGGCAGAACGGAGCTCGTCATCAGGCCGACTTCCACCTCCATGATGCTTTTCATGTCGCAGTGGTAGTACCTCAGGAAGTACGGTGCCTGCTCCGACAAGCCGTTTTCATGAGCCCACTTTCGCAGTTCTTTCAGGGCCTTCGTGACCAAGGCGAACATCCCGCCGAACGGGGTCTCGAACCGCAACCCGAGGTAGGGCCTCTCCGGCTTGTCGACGATCGAGGCGGGGCCGATGACGTTCTCTGCCTTCATGTCTGGCCTTTCTGCCTTGCCTCGGCCTGCCTCGGGATTGAGCCAGTTCTGCTGGGCACGCCTCGAAGACGACGAACGAGGTTCCCTCGAATCGACATGTTCCGGCAAAGGGCTCAACCAGGCGGAACCGCTGGCAAGAGCAGGACAACCAGCATCACAACGTTGATAGGCAGTCGCATATGCCCAAAAGTCGAAATTGGCCGATCTTTCCTTGAGGGCGCTACGCGTTGCTGGCGGGCAGCAACAAGTGCTCCTTCAGTCGGCTCAAAAGCTCAACGCGTTGGAACTCAGTCAGCCCAGGACTTCGGCCGGATTCCCACAACACTGCAAGAGCTGACAGATCTGCCAGTTGGTCCAGGGCAGGAAGGGCGAAGTTCTGCGTCCGGTCGGCGATGTCGGCGGCTGCTGTCGCGGCCTCACCGGAGGAAGCAACGTGCCACCAGAGATCCTTGTTTTCCGGCAACAGCGAGCCCAACCTCGTTTGCCAATGCGCCCGCGCGATGGACGGCTTGGTGATATCGCGCACGTCCGGGTAGACCAACTCAGGCGCGAAGACACCGACGTTGACGGTGAACTTCGCTTCGTTCGCTTTGTTGTCGTTCGATCCCTGCACCTCGATGAGGTGTACGACCTTTCCGCGATCGAGCTGGAAGAGCGACGACGTCTTGCGAAAGCCGAGCGGCCGCAGCACTGTCTGCAGCGCAGTGAGGATCGGGCGCTTTAGTTCGGCTGGAGTCATGGCTTCGCAGCCTACTCGAAAGCCGCCGTTGGTGGCCGACAGCTTGTGGCGGAGCGCGGCCTGTCAGTCAGTCTGAACATCGTTGTTCAACACCTCGAACCGGACCTCTGCCAGAAAAGTCATCTACGACTCAGGCATCCGATTCTTCTTGTGGCGCCGTATGGACGATCTCGAAGGCCCCTCCAGAGGATGGAAACCAGGCTGCACCTTCATCACCACTGGCATCGAGAAAGCCGATGCCATGCTTCTTTGCCAGTTCGATGCAGGTGGCATAAGCCGTCTCTACGTCCGACCAGGAAAACGCGACGTATATGAGATCTCTGGCAATCGTGTAGTCCGCTGTCAGCTCGCCGACTTTCTCGCCTGGATACTCCGGCGCAAGTGGTCCGTTCATCGGAACGAACTTCTGCCTGATTTCAAGAAGCCACGCTTGCAATGCCGGCGTAGCGTTGGTGGGATCGTTGTAGTCCAGCCCATCTTCCCACTCCGTGCGTTCGTCGTACCAATTCTCGAAGACTGCACGATCTCGAAGTTCGCTTCGCGGGTCGAATACTGCCAAGTCGTAGCTCATGCCGCATCTCATCCATGTTGCTGTCGGTGCCGAAGCATAGTTGCGCCGAACCCGCAGCGGCTGACCGGGGTTGACAGATGACCGAAGGTGCGCGACCTTCGAATGACCAACTACCTGCATTCATGCGAATCCGCGCGGTCACCGCGCCGTGTCCTCTCGATGGAGCGTCAGGCCTCGTCTTCTTCCCACACCTGCGGATCGCTGACCCACTCCAGCTGCAGTTCAGCTCTCGACGCCAACATCGGCGCAAGCTCCTCGTCTTGTTCGCCTGAACCGATGCGGAAGATCGGGTGCTTTTCCCCGCGCGCCATGTACTGAGCTGCCTCTTGCCAAAGGGATGCAATCGCCCGGACTGCCTCGCGTGGATTGCTGGCTTTGCTGGTGGATACATGGTCGTTCGGCATGTCTCCGGAGACTGCCCACCAACCTGTGGAGCCGGGAGCGTCCATGCTCTCGACGGCCCAGACGGAAACATACGGGGCGACATGCCAAGCCGGCTCCGGCGAAATGGCGCCGTGCGCCAGCCCTTCTCTGCGCAGGTAGTCTGCGACCTCCTGGCGTCGCTCCGTGCACCACTGGGCCTCAATCTCTGGATCGTCGTAGTCGGGCATTGATGCGGTCGGGCGGGTTGCAGGGAGACGGGAACTGCGCTCTGAAGTCGGAGCTGGCTTCTGGACATCCTAAGCGCTGTGCTGTCGCTCCACCCGGCAGGCGAAGCAGCCGCGCTTGGCGAAATGCAGATGGAGGTAGGCGACCGAGGGGTTGCTGAAGACGCGCTCGATCTCGTCGGCGACGTGCGTGCCCTCGCACACGCTGGCGTCGATGATCGCGTGGACGCTGTCGTAGGCGCGCACGGAGAGCAGGCGCGAGCTCAGGTAGGGCGGCACTTCATCGGCAGGCAGCACGCGCTGCACGGCGCCGCGGCGCACGTAGATCGGGCCGGAGGCGCGGTAGGGGCTGGCGGCGGGTTGGTGCTCGTAAGGGAGCAGGAGCAGCTCGTCGCCTTGCTTGGCGTCTTCGAGGCTGATGCGGCAGGGGTAGCCGGTGTTGGCGGTGGCGATGTGGCGCTGCGCGCCGTGCTGGGCGAGGGCTTGGTCGGAGAGGGTGAAGAGCGGCGCGAACTCGGTGGGGGGCAGGGCGATCAGTTGGAAGTGATGCATGGGGGGCGTCCGGGTGTGGGGAGCTGGCATCGTCGTTGTTGCGCGATGTGTGGGCTCGCCGTTTTCGGACGTGGAGTTCTGAAGAGGCGAATCCCTGATTTCATCTGAAATGGGGAAGGGATTTCCTGCTTCAGAGCGCAATGGCGGCTGACAGACTTGCACCCAAAGTTAGGGGGGCGCATGGGCAGGATGACTGGCTTCTTGATGATCACGCCGCTTCTTCTGGCGTGCGGGCCTGCGCTGGCGGAGACGGTGCTGGTGAAGTACCACGGGCCGGTGACGCTCGATGCCTTCGTCTGCGCCGAGGTGAATGAGGGCAGTGACGTCACCCGGATCTGCTACGACACGGCCGAGCGCTACATGGTCATTCGCCTGCGTTCGACTTACTACCACTACTGCGAGATTGACCCCGGAACGGTAAAGGGGCTGCGCTCCGCGGGATCGAAGCGGCAGTTCTTCGAGGCGCGAATCAAGGGCAGCGGAAGCGATGGTCTGTTTGATTGCAGGACGCATCCGATTCCGAAGAAGTATCGAGTTTGAAGTTTGTGAAGTGTGATTGCGCGGAATCGACCGTTCAGACTGAACTTGGCGCTCGTACTTAGGGACTGAACAGCCGCGCCCTCCTAAACCTCCGTTCGCATGCCGTCCCGGGCGAGTGACCTGTGTAGCTTGGAGGTTGCCAAACTGGCGAACGCCCAAGCGACCAAACTGGGGAGAACAACAAGTGGCACTATTGGATGACATCCTGGCTTGGGCAACTAACGAATTGCGTCCATGGCAAAGCGATGCCGTTCGTCGCCTGTTTCAGAAGGTGGAGCTGGATGCCACAGATTATGCGGAGCTGGGACTGCTTTTACGCGCATCGAGGGGGCTCACCGGAGATGTCGCTCCTGCGGCTGTTCCGCTCACTGCTGCGCATCTACCTTCGACTGGTGTTGGTGAAGTCGTGCTCCTCGAAGCCTTGCACAGCCTGAAGAACGTGAACCGTCTGGTAGCGGGTCAACAACTGAGGTTCAACGCGACCGGTGTCACCGTCATCTACGGAGACAACGGCTCGGGCAAGTCAGGCTACTCGCGGGTTATCAAGAGTGCCTGCCGCGCCCGCGTCAAGGATGAAAAGGTATTGCCAGACGCGCGGCACCACACGCTGCTGCACGAGACACCGGAAGCCGTTTTTACGGTGAAGCAGGGTGGCTCTACGCTGGACGTTAAGTGGCTCGATGGTCAGTCAGCACCCAAGGAACTCGCTTCTGTTGCCGTGCTCGATACGCGCTGCGCGCGAGCGTACACAGACCAGGAGGGCGAACTTATCTTCGCACCCTGGGGACTCGATGTGGTCGAGAACCTCGCCCGAGTGGTATTCCCCAAGCTCGAAGAAGGAATCAAGGCCGAGCAAACTGCACTGCCGGTCTCTGATGCAGCGTTCGCAGACCTGAAGACGGGCAAGACGCAGGTCGCGAAGTTTCTGGGAGCTGTCACGCACAAGACGACCTCTGCGCAGGTCAAAGCAGAGACGACTCTCGATGAGCAAGCCGAAGCGCGGCTCAAGGTGATCGATGTTGCGTTGGCTGCGAAGTCCCCCGCAGAGCAGGCTAAAGCACTCCGCGAACAGTCAACGAGGCTGAACTCGCTGGTCACGAGCATCGAGGCGTTGGCGAGGCCGCTTGAGATTGACGAAATCGGCCGGCTCGCCGGCATTGACCGTGATCTCGCTGTGGCCGTTCAGGCCGAGGTTGCCGCTGCGGCCAACTTGCGTGGCGATTTCAAGCTGCTGGCGGGCACAGGCGAAGGGGCTTGGAGGAACATGTTCGCGGCCGCTCAGCAGTTTTTGACGGCACACGAGCACGTAGTGGTGGAGGGAAAGCCGTGTCCGTTGTGTCAGACGGCGCTGTCCGAGGGGGCCGCTGACCGCCTGGCTCGTTTCGCAGCGTTTGTGGCAGACGACGCCAGCTCTCGCGCGACGGCTCAGCGCGCACGCCATCGCGCGGTGTTTGACGCGCTGTCGCACGTGAAGATTGAACCGACCCTGGATGCCACGACTATCGACTACCTGAGGGCCACTGAAGAGACTTGGCCAGCGCTCGTGGAGCGGTATACCAATCAACTTCGGACTCGTCGTGATTGGCTTCTGAAGGCGGCTGAGACACATGATTGGGCTACTCCGCCCGCCGTCGATGTCAGTCCTGTCACGCTTCCGCGCAAGCTGGCCACGGACCTCGAGGAAAGAGCCAAGGCGCTAGACGCCGCACAAGATGCAGCCAAACGCGTGGAACTCCAACAGGAACTTGCCGAGCTCAACGCGCGGAAGGCCTTGGTGGGCCGAAAGGAGGCCTTGCTAGAGTGGATTGCCGCGTTGCACAAGCACAACCAGCTGACCGCCTGCTTAGCTGACCTCAAAACCCGGCCGATTTCTGAGAAGGCTGGTGCGCTTGCGGGCGCCGCTGTCACGAAGCAGCTGAGTACGGCTTTAAACGACGAGTTTGGGAAGCTCGGCGTGTCACACCTCCAGGCATCGTTGAGCACGAGGAGCGACAAGGGACGAACGAAGCTAAAGCTCGTGCTGGACTTGCCCGGATTCCAGAAGCCCGAACTCGTGCTCAGCGAGGGCGAGCAGCGGGTGATTGCGATTGCGTCCTTCTTCGCGGAACTCGGTGTATCGCATCACCGTGGGGCCGCTGTGTTTGACGACCCCGTCTCATCGCTTGACCACAAGAGGCGTCAGCATGTCGCACGGCGACTCGTCGCGGAGTGCGCACAGCGGCAGGTCGTCGTGTTTACCCACGACACCGTCTTCCTCGCCGAGCTGACGACGGAACTCGAACGAACGAGTTCGCCGTTCGCGGTTCACCACTTGACCTATTCACAGCAACATGTGGGAGTCGTAAACGAAGGGCTTCCGTGGAGCCTACGAAAAACCAGCGACAGGTTCGACAAGATTGAGAAGTTGGCCAAGAAGTTTGAGGAGGCCGAGACTTCAATGGACAACGATCAGCTTGAGGAGACCTCGCGCCGACTCTATGGGCGACTACGCGAAATCATCGAGCGTGGAGTCGAGGAAGTTGTCTTCTGTGGCGTCCTCCAGCGCTACAACGATTACGTTCGTGTCCCCAACATCGCGAAGACGGTGGGGCTTACGTCTGCGGAGTGCCAGCCGATTGTGGCGCTGTACGAGCGTGCTGGGGACGTCTTGGGTGGACATGACAAAGCGGGGGCACGCGCCTTTGCTGCGCCCACCGCGGCTGACGTGAAGCGCGATATTGCGACGCTGCGAAAGGCATTGGACGACATCCGTGAGCGGCAGAAGGTCGCGAGTAAAGCGCTTGGTGCGCCTTGACGGCGCTCGCGAGACTGATCTCAGTGGAACCGTCCGGAATACGGCGAACTCCCTGAGGCTTGTGAGGCATCGTCGTTGTTGCCGAATGTGGAGGATTGCCGAGTTCGGACGTGGAGTTCCGGATGCGAGCGAGTGTTGCGGGTGGCTGACTTCGCGCTGGATGGCCGTAGGCCGTTGTTGATGCGTCGCCGAAGTCGGCATCCGACCGAGGCTGTGTGCAAACGCGTAGAGCGCGGCACGGGATGGGCCTGCCGGTGAACGCGCAGCACGCGCTCAGCGATGAGTTCGAGGTTGAGGGCTCACGCCCTACGACCGCATCGCGGCGATCAGTGGCTGCGCGCCGATGATCTTGATGGC
>NZ_JBFULV010000077.1:0-31365 GCF_054049715.1 Rhizobacter sp. P5_C2
ACCGCGACGATGCCGCGCCGCGCGCTTCCGGCACGCTGGAAGCCCACTACGCGCCGCGCGCCAAGCTGCGGCTGATGCCCGGCCCGATGCTGAATACGGCGTTGCAGATGCTCGAAGGCTCGACATTGAAGCTGGCGGTATATTCGCGGACCGTGCCCGCCAAGGCGGTGCGCGGGCTGCGCCACCGCGCGATGCCGTCGCAGGCATCGCAGGCGGCACACGAACTTTTTTCCGCGCTGCGCGAACTCGATGCCGAGGGCGTGCATCTGATCTGGGTGGAAGAGCCGCCCGCCGAGCCCGAATGGGACGGCGTGCGCGACCGCCTGCAACGGGCTGCCGCCGCCTGACTTCCTCCCCTTACCGTTTCCCGTCTGGAGTGTTCATGATTTTCAAGGCTGATCCGAAGCAAAACGGCTGGGTGCGCATCGGCGCAGCACTGCTGGCGGCCACGCTGCTGGCGTCGTGCGGCGGCGGCACGCAGGTCGAGAGCTTCTCGCCGCGCCGCCTGATCGCGTTCGGCGACGACGCCAGCGTGATGACCACTGTTACCAGCGCCAAGTACAGCGTCAACGCGGTGCTCTACGACGAGACCACCAACCCGCACACGCCGAAAACCGACCTGGACTGCAACAACAACCCGATCTGGATCCAGAACGTGGCCGGCACCTTCCGCCTGATCTTCGCGGAGTGCAACGTCAACAATGCCCCGGTCACCGCGCACACGCTGGCGACGGCGGGCGCCACCGTCAGCGACGTCGCGTCGCAGATCACGCAGTTCACCTCCGGCGACTCGCTGTCGGCCACCGACCTCGTCACCGTGATGGCCGGCGCCAACGACATCATCGCGCTGTACCAGCAGTACCCCGGCCAGAGCACGACCGACCTGCAGGCAGCCGCTGCCGCGGCCGGCACGGCACTGGGCGCGCAGATCATCCGGCTGGCCGATCTCGGCGCGAAGATCATCGTGTCGACCGCGCCGGACCAGGGCCTCACGCCCTATGCCGGCGCCCAGGACCTGACCGATCCGGGGCGTGGCGCTTTCCTGACTTCGCTCAGCTTCCAGTTCAACGCTGCGCTGCGGCTGAAGCTCGAAGACGTGAAGGAAGGCGGCAAGTCGGTCGGCCTGGTGGTGTTCGACGAGCGCCTGCAGGACATGGTGCGCAACTACCCGGGCTACGGGCTGGTGAACATCACCGACGGCTCCTGCCTCGCCAGCGCCCCGCTGCCGACCTGCACCGTGTCGACGCTGAAGAAGGTGCCGGAGTCGGGCGCCGCCGACGCGACCGCCTACGGCTGGCTGTGGGCCGACCCCCTGCACTTCGGCCCGGCCGCCCAGGCCCAGCTCGGGGCGATGGCGGCCAGCCGCGCCGTCAACAACCCGTTCTGACACTGCCAGACATAGAAACCTACGGGGTCAGCGTGTCGTTGAGCACCCACTGGGTCATCGCGTCGAGCGCCGGGCGGGCGGCGTTGGCGTTGGGGTGGTTGATGATTGCCACCACCACGTAACGCCGGCCGCTGTTGCCCAGTACATAGCCGGCGATGCCGGCCACATCCTTCAGCGAGCCGGTCTTCAGGTGCGCCCGCCCCAAGGGCGCGCGCGAGCGCTTCATCGTGCCGTCGAGCCCGCTGACCGGCAGCGAGCTCATCAGCTCCGGCATCACCGGCCCGGCCCAGTCGGCCTGCAGCACGCGGCCCAGCAACTGGGCGGTGACGCGCGAATCGCGCGACAGCCCCGAGCCGTTGTCGACCACGACCGACGGCGCCGCATCCGGATACCGCTCGGCCACCCACTGGCGCAGCACCTCGCGCGCGAGTTCCGGGGAGCCGAGGCCGCGCTGCGTCAGCCCGAGCGTCAGGAACAGCTGCTGCGCCATCACGTTGTTGCTGAACTTGTTGATGTCGCGGATCACCTCGGCCAGCGGCGGCGACACCAGTTCGAAGCTCGGCGGCGTCGACGGCGCCGTGCCATCGCGCACCTTGCCGCCCAGCTTGCCGCCCATCTCGCTCCACAGGCCGCGCAGCAGCCGCTCGCTGTAACGCTGCGGCTCGGGCCACGCGATCGACCACGACTTCTCGCCACACAGCTTGCGGAACCCGCCGGCCACCTTCAGCTTCGCCGGATCGGCGAGGTCGAGCATCAGCGGGGCCCGCCAGTCGTCGCACGGACCGGCGATCAGCGGCACGCTGTCGTCGAGCTGCAGGCCGGACAGCGGCACGTCGGCGGTGATGCGGGCGACGCCGGCCAGCGCGTCGGGCGCGAAGGTGAGCGTCAGCGACTTGAAGTTCAGCATCAGCGCGTCAGGCTGCACGTTGTACGGCCGCAGCGGATCGCCGTCGAAATCGCCCGGGTTCTGCAGCGCCGGGCGGAACGCGCTGCGGTCGAGCACGATGTCGCCGCGGATCTCGTGCACGCCGAGCTGCTGCACGCGGCGCAGCATCATCCACAGCCGCTCGGGCACGAGCTTCGGGTCGCCGGAGCCGCGGATCACGAGATCGCCGTCGAGCACGCCGTTCGGTCCCGGCCTGCGCACCGTGCCCTGCAGCCAGACCGGCGTCGACCAGCTCCAGGCCGGGCCCAGCAGCTCGAGCGCGGCCGAGGTGGTCAGCAGCTTCATCAGCGACGCGGGATTGACCGACTGGCGCGATTGCCAGTCGAGCCGCGGCGCGCTGGCGCCGACCTCCTGCACCCAGGCGACCATCGCCTCGCGCGGCACCTTGGCGGCGTCGAGCGCGACCTCGGCCTCGATCGGCAGCGGGACAGCCCATGCGGACATCCCGGCCCACAGACCGACGGCGCCCAGCAGGATGCGTCTCCCTAGATACCCCATCACGGGATGATCGCACGCACCCCGGGCTTTAGACTCTCGGCATGGGCACGCTGCTGGCTTTCGACACCTCCACCGACGCGATGAGCGTCGCGCTGGTCATGCCCGGGCTGCAGGTGGCGCACGACCGCGCCGGTGGACCGCAAGCCTCGGCCGCGCTGATTCCGGACCTGATGGCCTTGCTGGCCGCGCACGGCCTCGCGCTCGCCGACGTCGACGCGATCGCCTTCGGCTGCGGTCCCGGCGCGTTCACCGGCTTGCGCACCGCCTGCTCGGTGGCCCAGGGGCTGGCGTTCGGCGCGAACAAGCCGGTGATCCCGGTCGACAGCCTGATGCTGGTGGCCGACGACGCGCGGGCGCAAACCGGTGCCGACGACCTCTGCGTCGCGATGGACGCGCGGATGGACGAGATCTATGCCGGCCGCTACCGCTGGAGCGATGGGCGCTGGGCGGTGACCACGGCGCCCGCGTTGCTGCGCATCGACGCCTTCAACGCGCTGTGGCATGAGCACCCGTCCGCGGTGATCGCCGGCTCGGCGATCGAGGCCTTCGGCGACCGGCTCACGCTGGCGCCGTCGCTGCGGCGCGTGCCGCAGCCGCGCTCGCGAGCCGAGGCGCTGGCCCGCGTTGCCACCCAGCTGTGGACACAAGGGGTCCGTGTCGATGCCGCGCACGCGCTGCCCGTCTACCTGCGCGACAAGGTGGCGCAGACGACCGTCGAGCGCGCGCACGACAAGGCGATGAAAGCGAAGGCGGCCGCATGAGTGCCGTGCTGAGAGACAAGCGCCTGCTGCTGCCGCTGGGCGTCACGCAGCTCGAAGCGGTGCTCGAGATCGAGCGCCAGGCCTACGAATTCCCGTGGACCCACGGCAATTTCATCGACTCGCTGGCCGCCGGCTACGTGGCGCGCGTGATCTACGGCGAGCGCGGCGAGATGCTGGGCTACTTCATCGCGATGCCCGGCGTGGACGAGATGCACCTGCTGAACCTGACCGTCGCCCCCGCCTTCCAGCGCCAGGGGCATGCGCGCTTCCTGCTCGACGAGCTGGTGGCCCTGTGCCGCGAGCGCCACGCCGCCCAGCTGTGGCTGGAGGTGCGGCAGAGCAACGAGCGCGCGCGGGCGCTGTACCTGCGCTACGGCTTCAAGGCGATCGGCACGCGCCGCGGCTACTACCCGGCGTCGCGCACCACGCACCCGAGCGGGCGCGAGGATGCGGCGGTGATGAGCCTGCAGGTGGAGGGTGCCGATGCGCTGGAGTGAACGCCAGGTCGCGATGCTGCAGGAGATGGGCATCCGCGTGTGGAACACGCCGTCGCAGGACGATGCGGTGGCACTCGCCGAGCCCGACACCGGGGTCGACACCCCGCCGCCCGCGTCGGCGCCTGCGCTGCCCTCGCCCGCCGCGGCCGCCCCCGTGCGAGGCCCCCGCGCGACCGGCATCGACGCGATGGACTGGCCCGCGCTGCGCGAGGCGGTCGCGGGCTGCACCGCCTGCAAGCTGTGCAGCGGCCGCACGCAGACGGTGTTCGGCGTCGGCAACCCGCAGGCCCACTGGATGGTCGTCGGCGAAGCGCCCGGCGAACAGGAGGACCGGCAGGGCGAGCCCTTCGTCGGCAAGTCGGGCCAACTGCTCGACAGCATGCTGCGCGCGCTCGGGCTGACGCGCGGCGAGGCCGAGCCGGCGCGCCAGGTCTTCATCGCCAACACGCTGAAGTGCCGCCCGCCCGGCAACCGCAACCCCGAGCCCGACGAGCTGGCGCAGTGCGAGCCCTTCCTGATCCGCCAGATCGAGCTGGTGAAGCCGCGCATGATCCTCGCGATGGGCCGCTTCGCGGTGCAGAGCCTGCTGCGCAGCAACGAGCCGGTGGGCAGGCTGCGCGGCCGCGTGCACCAGTACCAGGGCGTGCCGCTGGTCGTGACCTACCACCCGGCCTACCTGCTGCGCAATCCGGAAGACAAGGCCCGGGCGTGGGACGACCTGTGCCTGGCACTCGAGCAGATGAAGGCCGAACAGATGAAAACGGCGGCCACCTGACGATGGACGCCACCACGCCCGCTTGGCCCGACACCGAGGACCTGCCGTGCATGGTGCTGCGGCTGACGCCCGAATGCGTGCTGCTGCAAGGCAACCGCGCCTTCGTCGAGTTCAGCGGCGCCGGCTCGGTGCTCGACGCCGGGCTGCTGTGGCAGGCGCTGCTCGGCCCCGAATCGCGCGCCACGCTCGCCACGCGGCTGATCGGCCGCGAGGACTTCGCGCTGAACCTGCGCATGCAGTGCGCGCCGCAGTCGACCGGCGGCTACTGCTGGCTCGACATGGAGGCGCGCTGGCTGCCGGCGTTCGGCCACTACCTGTGCGTGCTGCACGACGTGACCGACAGCCGGCGCGCGGAACTCTCGGCACGCGCCCGCGCCGACCAGTTCCAGCTGCTGGCCGACAACGTGCCGGTGCTGATCGCCTACTACCAGGCCAGCACGCTGCGCTGCCTGTTCGCGAACAAGCGCTACGCGCAGACCTTCGGCTGGGACGAGCAATCGATCGTCGGCCACACCGTCGCCGAGATCATCGGCGAGCCGGCCGCGCGGCTGATCCAGCCGCAGGTCGACCGGGTGCTGCGCGAACGGCGCGGCGCGTCGTACGAGCGCGAGCTGATCGGTGCCGACGGCGCGCGCCGCTGGATCGAGGTGAACCTGCTGCCGCACGTCGTCAACGACGGCGACGCGACCGCCGCCTTCGTGCTGATCTCCGACATCACGAAGCACCGGCTGGCCGAGCAATCGGTGCGCGAATCGGAAGAGCGGCTCGCGAAGTTCATGCAGGCGAGCGCCGAGGGCATCGTGTTCCACAAGAATGGCGTGATCACCGACGCCAACCCGCCGGCGCTCGCGCTGATCGGCTACACGCTGGAAGAGCTGAAGGGCCGCCAGACGCTGGATTTCATCGCGCCCGACCAGCTGGCCCGCGCCGCCGCGACGCAGGCCGCCGCCGCCGAGATCACCTACGAGAGCGTCGCGCTGCACAAGGACGGCGGGCGCATCCCGGTCGAATTCACCGTGCGCACGATGCTGCGCAACGGCGAGCGCATGCGCATGACGCTGGTGCGCGACCTGCGCGACCGGCAGGCGGCGCAGGAGCGCATCCACCACCTGGCGCACCACGACGCGCTGACGCAGCTGCCGAACCGGATGAGCTTCATGGAGACGCTGGAGCACCGCATCACCGGCGCCCGCACCAGCGACTCGCAGCTCGCGCTGCTGTTCATCGACCTCGACCACTTCAAGCGCGTCAACGACTCGCTGGGCCACCTGATCGGCGACACGCTGCTGCAGACCGTCGCGCAGCGCATCATCCAGAGCCTGCGCTCGACCGACCTGGTCGCGCGCTTCGGCGGCGACGAGTTCATCGTGCTGCTGCCCGGCGTGCTGCAGCGCGCCGATGTCGAGGAGGCCACGCAGAAGCTGCTGGCGGCGGTCGAGGTGCCGGTGAATGCCGACGGGCGGCTGATCTCGGTGACGCCGTCGGTGGGCATCTCGATGTTCCCGCACGATGGGCAGACCGCCGACGAGCTGATCAAGAACGCCGACACCGCGATGTACCTCGCGAAGGCGCGCGGCCGGGCCAACTACCAGTTCTTCACGCCGGCGATGGCGCGCTCGGCCTATGCCGCGCTGGTGATGGAAAGCCAGATGACGCAGGCGCTGGAGCGCAGCGAGTTCGTGCTGCACTTCCAGCCGCAGGTGCGCTCGCACGACGGCGTGCTGGTCGGCGTCGAGGCGCTGATCCGCTGGAACCACCCGGAGCGCGGGCTGCTGATGCCCGACCACTTCATTCCGCTCGCCGAGCAGCAGCGGCTGATGCTGCCGATCGGCCAGTGGGTGCTGCGCGATGCGCTGCGCTGCGCGCGACGCTGGCACGAGGCCGGCATCAGCAGCGTGCCGGTGGCGGTGAACCTGTCGAGCGTGCAGTTCCAGACGGTCGGTTTCATCCAGCTGATCGCCGACATGCTGCGCGAGGAAGGCGTGCCGGGCGATTTCCTCGAGCTGGAGCTGACCGAGCGCATGCTGATGGACGACCTGGGCGAGGTGAAGGCCCGGCTCGGCGAGCTGAAGGCGATGGGCATCCGCATCTCGGTCGACGACTTCGGCACCGGCTACTCGTCGCTCGGCCACCTGAAGGAGCTGCCGATCGACAAGATGAAGATCGACCGCTCGTTCGTGAAGGACCTGCCGGACGAGCACGACTCGGCGGCGATCGCGCGCGCGATCGTGCAGCTGGCGCGCAGCCTCGACATCACGGTGATCGCCGAAGGCGTCGAGACGATCGCGCAGCAGGAGTTCCTGACGCGGCTCGGCTGCGACGAGCTGCAGGGCGAGCTGGTCAGCGCGCCGCTGCCGGCGGCGGCGTTCGAGGCCTGGGCGATCGCGCTGGCGGGGCCGGCGCTGGTGTGAACATCAGGGCCGAGTGACGAGGTCGTCGTTGGCGAGCCAGCGCTCGGCCAGTTCGGCGCTGCGGGTCGACAGGCGCTCGACCAGCGAGGATTCGACCAGCTCGCGCACGCCGGTGTCCGGCGATTGCAGCGCCCGCTCCATGGCCCGCATCAGGCGGGTGAGCGGCTCGGCGCCGGCCGGGTCCTTCATCAGGCGCAGCATCAGCCGGGTGACGTCGGCCATCAGCGCCACCGGCACCAGGCCGTGGTGGGCCTCGATGTGCCGCTGGTGCAAGAGCGACAGTTCGGGAACCTGCGTCAGGAGTTCATCGACGAACGCCGCGATGCTCATCTGCTTCTTCAGGTGGGTGGTCAAGTCGGTCCTTCAGGCTGTCGGTTGCACCCGACCTGAGTGACGCAGGACGCAGATCGGTTCCCTCGCTAGCGTTTCTTGACAGGCCGCGTCCAGCCTTCCAGCGACACCTGCTTCGCACGCGACACCGTCAGCTGGCCGGCCGGCGCGTCCTTCGAGATCGTCGAGCCGCCGCCGATCGTCGCGCCGGCACCGATCACGACCGGCGCGATCAGCACGCAGTTGCTGCCGACGTGCACGTCGTCGCCGATCACCGTGCGGTGCTTGTTCGCGCCGTCGTAGTTCGCGGTGATGCTGCCGGCGCCGTAGTTCACGCGCTCGCCCACCGTCGCGTCGCCCAGGTAGGCCAGGTGGTTGGCCTTCGCGCCCTTCGCGAGCGTCGAGTTCTTGACCTCGACGAAGTTGCCGATGTGCACCTCGTCGCCCAGTTGCGCGCCGGGGCGCAGCCGCGCGAACGGGCCGACCAGCGACCCGCGGCCGACCGTCACGCCCTGCGCCTCGCCATCAATGTGCGTGAACGGGTGGATCACCGCGCCGGCCGCGATGCGCGCGTTGCGGATCACGCAGTTCGCGCCGATGCGCACGTCGTCGCCCAACTCGACCTCGCCGTCGAACACGCAGTTGACGTCGATCTCGACATCGCTGCCGCAGCTCAGCTTGCCGCGCACGTCGAAGCGCGCCGGGTCGGCCAGCCGCACGCCGGCTTCCATCAGCGCCTCGGCGCGGCTGCGCTGGTAGCGGCGCTCCAGGTCGGCCAGCTGCATCGGGCTGTTGACGCCCAGCACCTCGGTCTCGCTCTTCGGCTGCGCGGTGACAACCGGCACGCCGTCGGCGACCGCCATCGCGATGATGTCGGTCAGGTAGTACTCGCCCTGGGCATTCTTGTTGTCCAGCCTGGCCAGCCAGTCCTTCAGCCGCTTCGTCGGCACCGCCATCACGCCGGTGTTGACCTCGCGGATCTCGCGCTGCGCCGGCGTCGCATCCTTGTGCTCGACGATCGCGCGCACCTGCTCGCCGTCGCGCACGATGCGGCCGTAGCCGGTGGCGTCGGCCAGCGTGATCGTCAGCAGCGCGAAGCGCTCGCCGCCGCAGGCATCGACCAGCGCGCGCACCGTGGCCGCGTCGATCAGCGGCGTGTCGCCGTTCAGGATCAGCGTCGTGCCCTCGTCGTGCAGCTGCGGCACGGCCTGCTGCACCGCATGGCCGGTGCCCAGCTGCGGCATCTGCCGCACGAAGAGCAATCCGGGTGCCTGCACCGCCGCCTCGACCTGCTCGGCGCCGTGGCCGGTGATCGTGATGATGCGGGTCGCCCCCAGCGACGCTGCGGTACCCAGAACATGCTGCAATAGGCTTCGCCCGGCCAGCTTGTGCAAGACCTTGGGCAGGCCGGATTTCATGCGGGTGCCTTTGCCCGCGGCCATGATCACGATGTCGAGAGCCATGCAACGTCCTTTTTTCAGGTCGGTGATTATCGGTGTCGCGCTGGCGTTGACCACCCTGCTTTCAGGGTGTGGCGCGATGCGGCTGGCCTACAACCAGGCCCCCGATCTGGGGTATTGGTGGCTGGACAAGTACATCGACTTCAACGACGAGCAGACGCCGCGGGTGCGCGATGCGATCACGTCGTGGTTCCGCTGGAACCGCAGCACCCAGCTGCCGGACTATGCGCGCTGGCTGGACAAGCTGTCGGGCGACCTGCAGCAGCCAATCACAGCGGCCCAGGTGTGCCGCTGGACCGACGAGGTCGAGTCGCGCATGTTCGTCGGCCTCGACCAGGCGCTGCCGGCACTGGCCGAAACGGCGCTGTCGCTGAAGCCCGAGCAGCTCAAGCACATCGAGAAGCGCTACGCGAAGGTCAACGACGACTATGCCGACGACTACCTGCAGCCCGATCCGCAGGACCGCGTGAAGGCCACGATGAAGCGCACGATGGAGCGTGCCGAGATGCTGTACGGCGACCTCGACGACGCACAGACCGCGCAGGTGAAGCGGGCGATGGCGGCGTCGCCGTTCAACCCCGAGCTGTGGCTGGCCGAGCGCAAGGCGCGCCAGCAGGACGTGCTGCAGACCTTGCGCCGGCTGCTGGCCGAGCGGCCGCCGCAGGCCCAAGTGCAGGCGGCGCTGCGCGCGATCGCCGAGCGGGTGCAGCACTCGCCGCGCGAGAACTTCCGCAGCTACCAGGAAAAATTGACGCGCTACAACTGCGAGTTCGGCGCGCAACTGCACAACACGACGAGCGCCGAGCAGCGGCTGTACGCGGCGAAGAAGCTGAAGGGGTGGGCCGGCGACTTCCGCGCGCTGGCGGCGGACGCCGGCCGCTGACCCCCGTCAACTTGGGGGCAACTGGATCGTCACGCGGCGCGGGTTGATGCCGGTCTGCGGAAAGTCCTTCAGCGCCGCGTCGAACATCGCGGCGATCATCGCGTCGCCGCCCATCGTCGTGCCGTCGTTGGCGGCGCGCGCCTCGTACACCACTTGCCCGGATTGCCGGTCCCGGATCAGCACCGCCACCTCGCGGTCATAGTAGGTCGTGTCGTAGTAGCGCGGACCAAAGTAGCCGGGCGGGCCCCAGAACGGCCCCCGGCCATAGCCGTAGCCATAGCGCGAACGGTACAGCCCGCCGTGCCACCACAGCGGATCGTCGTACGGCGAGACGTCGTAGCGGTTGATGCGCGCGCCGACCTGCACGGTGAAATCGGCCGCCTTCGCCTCACCCGCTTCGCTGAAACCGGCCGCCTGCAGCGAATGCCGGGCCATCGATTCCAGCTTCTCCTGCTCCATCGCCCGCGCCTGCTGCGACGGCAGGCGCTCGAACGCGTAGGTCGATGCGCTGCGCCCGGCCGGCCATTGGCTGTAGGTGGAGACGTTGCTGTCGACCGCGTTCATCGCGGCGCAGCCCCCCAGGCCCAGCAGCGCGCCGGCCAGCAGGGTGGTGGTCAGGGCAGGTTTCCACATGGTCGGCCTCCGTCAGGTCAAACGTGCAGCTTGATGGGCACCGCGTCGCCGGCGGGTTCGGCCGGGGCGCAGCTCTCGTCGTCGTCGAAGGCCCGATCGCCAGCGGCATCGGGCACCCCGGTGGTTTTGAGCGTCGTGAACGGGTAGAGGTTCCGATCCATCATGTGCGACGGCACGATGTTGCCCATCGCGGTGAACATGTTCTCGATGCGGCCGGGGAAGCGCTTGTCCCAGTCGCGCAGCATCTGCTTCGTCTGCACGCGCTGCAGGTTCTCCTGGCTGCCGCACAGCGTGCACGGGATGATCGGAAACTGCCGGTGCGCGGCCCAGCGCTCCAGGTCGGGCTCGGCCACGTAGGCCAGCGGGCGGATCACGATGTTCTTGCCGTCGTCGCTGACCAGCTTCGGCGGCATGCCCTTCATGCGGCTGCCGAAGAACATGTTCATGAACAGCGTCTGCAGCATGTCGTCGCGGTGGTGGCCGAGCGCCACCTTGGTCGCGCCGAGCTCGCCCGCCACGCGGTACAGGGCGCCGCGGCGCAGCCGCGAGCACAGGCTGCACATCGTCTTGCCCTCGGGGATCAGGCGCTTGACGATCGAATAGGTGTCCTGGCTCTCGATGTGGAACGGCACGCCGCGCGATTTCAGGTACTCCGGCAGCACGTGCTCCGGGAAGCCCGGCTGCTTCTGGTCGAGGTTCACGGCCACCAGCGTGAAGCGGATCGGCGCGCGCTGCTGCAGGTTCAGCAGGATGTCGAGCAGCGCGTAGCTGTCCTTGCCGCCGGACACGCAGACCATCACCTTGTCGCCGTCCTCGATCATGTTGAAGTCGGCGATCGCCTGGCCGACCTGGCGGTGCAGGCGCTTGCTGAGCTTGTTGATCTCGAAGGCCTGCTTCGCTTCGTCCTTGGGGTTGTCCAGTACCGCACTCATCACAGATCCTTCTTCATCGCAAAGACTTCGCAGCCGACGGCTTCGCAGTCCGGGTACACATCGGGTTTGGCGGTCGACACGCGGGCGGCGCGCACGCGCGGGTGGGCCATCATCAGCGCCAGCACGTCGTCGCACAGCGTTTCCTGCAGGTGGATGTGGCCCTGCTTCACGCGGCCGGCGATGGTGCGACGGATGAAGTCGTAGTCGACCACCTCGTCGAGCTCGTCGGCCTTCGGCGTCGACAACGCCAGCGGAATGTAGAGGTCGACATTGATCAGCACGCGCTGCTCGCCCTTCTTCTCGAAGTCGTGCACGCCGATGTTGATCCACACCTCGTAGTCGCGCAGGAACAGCCGGCGGCAATCCATCAGGCCGGGGTGGATGAGCAGGGAGTGCATGTCAGGTCTTCTTCTCGGGATTGGCAATGAACATCACGTCGCGCGGCTGGCCCTGCAGGTGCTGGCCGCCATCGACCAGCAGCGTGCTGCCGGTGATGGCCGGCGACTCGATCAGGAAACGCACCGCCTGCGCGATGTCGGCCGGTGTCGACGAGCGCTGCAGCGGCGTCAGGCCGTGCGCCTGGGCGAATTCTGCCTCGGTCATCGCGCCCGACAGCAGTGTGACGCCCGGCGCGACGCCGCACACCCGCAGCCGCGGCGCCAGCGCCTGCGCCAGCAGCACGGTCGCCGACTGCAATGCCGCCTTCGACAAGGTGTAGGACAGGTAGTCGGGGTTCGGATTCCACAGCTTCTGGTCGAGCAGGTTGACGACGCAGCCGCGGCCGTCGCGGGCCGCCAGGTGCGCGTGCAGCGCTTGCGCGAGCAGCACGGCCGGGCCGGTGTTGGCGCGCCAGTGGGCCTCCATCGACGCGTAGCTGAAGCTCTCGGCGTTGTCGTAGGCGAAGGTGGAGGCGTTGTTGACGACCGCGTCGAGGCGGCCCAGGCGCTCGCAGACGGCCGGCACCAGCGCCCGGCAGGCGGCCTCGTCGGCCAGGTCGGCGGCGAACACCGCGGCGCGGGCGCCGAGCCGCGTGGCCTCGTCGGCGGTGGCCTGCGCCTCGTCGCGCGAGCCGCGGCAGTGGACCGCGAGGTCGTGGCCGTGCGCGGCGAGTTCGAGCGCGATCGCCCGGCCCAGGCGGCGGGCCGCGCCGGTGACCAGGGTGACGGGGCGTGCGGACATGGCTTTCTACAATCGGGGCATGCAAACCCCACCAGCCGGCAGTGTATCGGCGGCGCTTTCGTCGCTGATCCGCCAGGCCATCGCCCGCAACGGCGATTGGCTGCCTTTCGACCGCTTCATGGCGCTCGCGTTGTACGCCCCCGGGCTCGGCTACTACGCGGCCGGCGACCGGCAGTTCGGCATGCTGCCGTCGTCCGGCAGCGATTTCGTCACCGCACCGGAGCTGACGCCGCTGTTCGGCGCGGCGCTCGCGCGCCAGGTCGCGCAGGCGCTGCGGGCCTGCGACGGCCGCGAGGTCTGGGAGTTCGGCGCCGGCTCCGGCGCGCTGGCCGAGCAGTTGCTCGACGCGCTGGCCGCCGACGGCATCGCACCCGCGCGCTACACCATCGTCGACCTGTCCGGCGCGCTGCGGCAGCGCCAACAGGCGCGGCTCGCGCGCTTCGGCGCGCAGGTGCGCTGGGTGTCGGAGCTGCCCGACACGATGCAAGGCGTGATCGTCGGCAACGAGGTGCTCGACGCGATGCCGGTGCAGCTGCTGCACTTCGACGGCACGCAGTGGCACGAGCGCGGCGTGGTCATGGCCGGTGAGGGCGGGGGCTTCGCCTGGGGCGACCGGCCGACCGCGCTGCGCCCGCCGCTGGACGCGCCCTTCGTGCCGGGCACCGTCACCGAGATCCACCCGCAGGCGCGCGCCTTCATCGCGACGCTGGCCGACCGGCTGCAGCGCGGCGCCGCCTTCTTCATCGACTACGGCTTCCCCGAGACCGAGTACTACCTGCCGCAGCGCCATGGCGGCACGCTGATGTGCCACCAGGGCCACCAGGCCGATGGCGACCCGCTGGTCGAGGTCGGCCGCAAGGACATCACCGCCCACGTCGATTTCACCGGCATCGCGCTGTCCGCGCAGGACGCCGGGCTGGAGGTCGTCGGTTACACCACGCAGGCCCATTTCCTGATCAACTGCGGGCTCGTCGAGCGACTGGCCGACGCTGACTTGAGAACCCGCGCGAATGCGCAGAAGCTGTTGCTGGAGCACGAGATGGGCGAGTTGTTCAAGGTGATCGCACTGGCGCGCGGCTGCGATGCGTCGTTCACCGACGCGCCGCTCGGCTTCGCGCACGGCGACCGCAGCCACACGCTGTGACGCGGGGCTGACGACCATGGGCTTGCGCTGGCTGCTGGTGATCCTGATCGCGCTGCTGCTGTTCAGCGGGCTGCAGCGCTGGCTGCTGAAGCTCGGGCTCGGGCGGCTGCCCGGCGACTTCCGTTTCCGGCTGTTCGGGCGCGAGTTCTTCATCCCGATCACCAGCAGCGTGCTGCTGAGCGTGGTGGCGCTGCTGATCACGAAGCTGATCTGAAGGCTGCACCGCCGGCAGGGGCACGGACAAACCAGACTTGCGCCGCCCCCTACAACTGGTTACAACGGCCTCGCTCCCTTCTCGAGGGAGTACAAGGAGGCCCGCATGACTGAAGCTCTGAAATCGCCGACGACGCAGCAGGACTATCAGGAATCCCGCATCGAGGAAGAACCGATCCTCGGCCCGGTACTCGCGATGCCCGATGGCCGCATGCACCCGCTCAGCTGGCTCGACCGGGTGAAGCTGCGGCTGCACCTGACCGACGCCCGGGCGCTCGAATCGCGCTACTTCGCCACCTGAGGCGATGCGTCGCACAGGCTGCCCGGCAGGCCTGCACAACCTGCCCGGCGTGTTGCGCTTGTCGGTCCCGGTGTTCGTGGCGCACGAGTTGCGCGCGGTGCGCTGGTTGCTGATGCTCGATGACCGGGCGCGCCGGCGCATCGCCCTCCACGCGCGGAATCGTCAGTTGCCGGTCGAAGGCTGAGCTTGCGACTGAGACTGCGACTGCGACTGCGACGCGAGGAATTCCGACACCGCCACGTAGCGCGCATGCCGGATCGCCGAGCCGATCGCGGTACCTTTCCAGCCGCGGGCCAGCGCATCGGACGACACCTTCGCGGTGTCCACCGCCAGGGCCGCCTCCATCGCGCCCTGCAGGCGCGGCCGCTGCGGATACGGCCGCTCCTCGAAGCCGGTGCGCCCGCGCGCATCGCACTCGCAGGCGAGCAGCAGTTCTGAAAACCGCACCGGCCGCCGCCACACGTCGCAGCGGTCGAACAGGCGCATCACCGCCGAGCCGTCGAGCTGCAGGCTGCGGTGGATGTTGCCGTGCTCACGCGCCACCGCCTCGGCCAGTTCGCGGCAGTCGGTGGGCACCTTCAGGCGCTGCGCCACGGCCTGCACCAGTGCGACGCTGCGCGCCTCGTGCGCGATGTGGCGCGGCAGTTCGTCGACCGGCGTCGTGCCCTTGCCGAGGTCGTGGCCAAGGCAGGCGAAGCGCACCTCGAGCGGCGCCTCGAGCCGTGCCGCCATGTCGAGCACCAGCATCAGGTGCAGGCCGGTGTCGACCTCGGGATGGTGCTCCGGCGGCTGCGGCACGCCCCACAGCCGGTCGACCTCGGGCAGCAGGCGCGCCAGCGCGCCGCAACCGCGCAGCACCTCGAACATGCGCGACGGCCGCGCTTCCATCAGCCCGCGCGCCAGCTCCTGCCAGACCCGCTCGGGCACCAGCGCATCGACCTCGCCGATCTCGACCATGTGGCGCATCAGCGCGTCGGTCTCCGGCGCGACGCTGAAATCATCGAAGCGCGCCGCGAAGCGCGCGAGCCGCAGGATGCGCACCGGGTCCTCGGCGAAGGCCGGCGACACATGGCGCAGCAGCTTGTCCTGCAGGTCGCGCCTGCCACCCCAAGGGTCGACGATGCGGCCGTCCTCGTCCTGCGCCATCGCGTTGATCGTCAGGTCGCGGCGCTGCAGGTCTTCCTCGAGCGTGACGCTGGGGTCCGCATGGAACGCGAAGCCGTGGTAGCCCGGCGCGGTCTTGCGCTCGGTGCGCGCCAGCGCCACCTCGTCCTTGGTCTCCGGGTGCAGGAACACCGGGAAGTCCTTGCCGACCGGCAGGTAGCCGGCCTCGAGCAACTGCAGCGGCGACGCGCCGACCACCACCCAGTCGCGGTCGTTGACCGGCCGCCCCAACAACGCATCGCGGACTGCGCCGCCTACCATCCACTTCTTCATCGGCGCAGTGTAGGGGGCGCGGCGCGGTGAACGGCCTCAGCGCGCGCTGCGATACGGCTCCTCGAAGGGAAGAAAGTCCTGCTCGGCCAGCGCGTCGCGGCACCAGGCATCGACCGCGGGCAGCGCGCGCACCCGCTGCACGTAGGCCGCGATCTGCGGCGGCAGCGGCAGCCGGTAGGTCAGCAGCCGCATCACCACCGGCGCGAAGTACGCATCGGCGATCGTGAAGCCGCCGAACAGCAGCGGGCCGCCGTGCTGCTCAAGCAATTCGCCCCACATCTGCACCAGGCGGTCGAGGTCGGTGCGCACCGCCGGCTGCTCGCGCAGCAGCCGCTCGCCGACCTCGGGCAGCACGGCCTCGACGTTCATCGGGCAGTGGCTGCGCAAGGCGCCGAAGCCGGAATGCATCTCGGCGCAGACGCTGCGGGCGCGTGCCCGGGACTTCGCATCGGCAGGCCACAGCTGCTTGGCGGGAAAGCGCTCGGCCAGGTACTCGGCAATCGCCAGCGTGTCCCACACCGCGAAGCCGTCGTCGACCAGCAGCGGCACGCGGCCGGTCGGCGAGTGGCGCGCCAGTTCGGTCTTGAACTTCGAGTCGGGCTCGAACGAATCGAAGCGGACCATCACCTCGTCGAACGGGATGCCGGCCTGCTTCAGCAGCACCCACGGGCGCATGGACCAGGACGAGTAGTTCTTGTTGCCGATGTAGAGCTGCATGGAAGGCCTCGGGGTGTCGAGTGGGTCGGAGGGCCGATCATCCTAGGCGAGCGCGGCACCGCAGCGGATGAGAGTTGCGAATGACATCGATGACCGGCGCGCATCCGCGCGGGCGGCCAAGGCCTCGCTTCAGCCGCGACCGGCCTGGCGCCGCCAGCCTTCGAGCCGCGCCGGCCCGGCGATGCCGCCGAGGTAGTCCGGCACCACCGCCTCCAGCCCGGTGCGGCGCACGCCGAGCGCATCGAGCCCTGGCAGCGCTTCGTTCGCGACGTTCGGCACCTTCATCGAATCGAGGTTGTCGCGCGACATCAGCGGCGTGCCGGGCAGCCATTCCATCAGCCCGGCCTGCAGCCGCGCCAGGCCGTCGGGCAGCGCGAGCACCGGCCGCGGGTGGCCCGACCAACGCCCGGCCAGCCGCACCAGCTGCTCCAGCGTGTAGGCCTTCGGGCCAGCGCACTCGTACGAACGCGCGGCCGCTGCGCCACGCGTCAATGCCTGCCCGATCGCCGCCGCCACGTCCTGCACCCACACCGGCTGGAAGCGCGCATCGGCCCCGCCCAGCGGCAGCACCGGCAGCACGCGTTGCAGCCGGGCGAACAGGTTCATGAAGTGATCCTCCTCGCCGAACATCACCGACGGGCGCAGCACTGTCACGTCGAGCCCCGACTGCTGCAGCACCGCCTCGCCGGCGGCCTTCGAGCGCAGGTACATGCTCGGTGTGCCGGCCTGCGCGCCGAGCGCGCTGACGTGCACCAGCCGGCGCACGCCGGCATGGCGGCAGGCGTGCGCGATGCGGTTCGGCAGCTCGACATGGGCGCGCTGGAAATCCGCCTCGCGGCCGTGCAGCGTGCCGACGAGGTTGATCACCGCATCACGGCCCGCGACCAGGCGCGCGAGTTGCATGTCGTCATGCACGTCGGCGCCGAGCAATTCGACGGTCGGCAGCATCTGCAGCGCCTTCGCGCGCTGCGGCTGCCGGCTCGGCACGGTCAGCCGGCCGCCACCCCCGCCGCTGCGCTGGATCAGCTCGGCACACACGGCGCGGCCGAGAAAACCGCTGCCACCGATGATCAGCAGGTCCATGGCATCACGGCAGGTTGGTGTCGGGAGGCGGCGCCGTCACTTCGCGCGGGCCGACCGGCTTGCCCAGCCGCGCCTTCAGCGACGCGGTCTGCAGCGCCGTCGGGTCGTTCAGCAGCGTCGCGTAGAGCAAGGTGTTGGCCATCACCTTCTTCACGTAGTCGCGCGTCTCGTTGAACGGGATGTTCTCGATCCAGATCGCCGGCTCCAGCTTCGGGCCCTCGCGCCAGCGCCGCGGCCGGCCCGGGCCGGCGTTGTAGGCGGTGGCGCTCAGCACCTGCGAGCCGCCGAAGTCGTCGAGCAGCAGCCGCAGGTAGCTCGAGCCGAGCTGCACGTTGGTCGGCACGTCCATGATCTGCGCCGGGTCGTAGGCCATGCCGATGCGCTTGGCGACGTTCTTCGCTGTCGGCTGGATCACCTGCATCAGCCCGTAGGCATTCGCGCTGGAGCGGATGTCGGGCTGGAAGCGCGACTCCTGGCGCATCACGCCGTAGATCAGCGCCGGGTCGACCGCGGTCGTCTTCGACGCCGCCATCACTTCAGCGCGGAACGGCGTCGGATAGCGCTGCGCGATGTCGATCTCGCCGCGCGTGCGGTCGCTGGTGTTGACGCAGCGGTCCCAGACGTGCCGGTCGCAGGCGAGCTGGGCCGAGGCGAGCAGCTCGCGCTCTTCCATGCCGCGCAGCGTGAAGTTCCATTCGCGCACGCCTTCGCTGCGCAGCCCGATCGACACCAGCGTCAGCGCGCGCGCCAGGCCCGGCTGGCGCGCGGCGGCGTCGCGCTCGTCCTGCGTCAGTGGCTGCGGCGCGATCGGCAGCGTGATCGGCCGGCCCAGTTCCTCGGCGGCCAGCATCCCGTAGAAGCCGAACTGCGACGAGATGCCCTCGAACATCTCGGTCGCCTGCGCCCGCAGCCCGTCGCCCTCGGCCGACTCCTTGGCCAGCGCCCTCAACGCGCGGGCCTTCCAGTAGACCCAGGTCGCATCGCGCTGCTCCACCGGGTTCATCGCATCGATCGCCTGCACCACCTGCTGCCAGCGCGGCGCGTTCTCGCCGGCGCGCAGTGCGGCACGCGCCTTCCAGGCGAGCGTCTCGTCGGCCCAGTCGATCGAGATCGCGGCCTTGGCCGACAGCAGCGCGGCCCGCGTGAAGTAGCCGGAGGCCTCGGGCAGCAGCTTCAGCGCCGCCTGCTTGCCGACCGCCGCCCACGCCCAGGCCGCGAGCTCGGGCGGCAGCGCGGCTTCCCATTTGCCGTTCAGCAGGTTGGCGGCGAGTTCGGGATCGGTGGACGCGAGGCGCATCAGCGCCAGCGTGTTCAGCTGGTTGGCCTGGCGGCCGCCGAGCGCACGGGTCAGGTAGCGCGCCGGGTTGTCGGCCAGGTCGTCGACATCGCTGGCGGAGCGCGTGTTGACCATCAGCGCCGCCTGGCGCGCCGCGCGCGGCTTGTTGCCGTCGATCGCCAGGCGCGCCTTGCGCCAGGCATCGGCTTCGGTGAGCTGCTTCGCGTCGTACAGCGTGGCGGCCAGCAGCGCGCAGCCGTCGTCGGCCTCGCGCTGCGCGAACCAGGCGCTGCGGGCCGCACTGCGCACGTCCTTGCCGCCGAGGTGATCGGCCAGCAGCGCGTAGCACGAGACCTCGCGGTCGTCGTTCATCCGGAAGCTCGGGAAATCGGCGGCCAGCGTCTTGAAATCGCGGCGGCGGCCGAGCTCGAGCAGCCAGTCGTTGCGCAGCCGGTCTTCGACGTAGGTGCCGCGCCAGCGCTGGTAGAACGCCGCGATCTCGTCGGCCTGCACGAACTGCAGGCGCTGGCCGATCTCCCAGTAGTCGATCCACATCGCGAGCGGGTTGCGCTCGGCGATCGCGCTGTCGCGCAGCGCGGCAAGGCGGGCCCGGTCTTTCTTGCGCAGCGCCTCGCGGGCTTCGAGCACCGCGTCGTTGCCGGTCTGCGCGCAGGCGGGCATCGCGTTCAGGAGCACGGCGGCCGCCAGGCCCTTCAGCACCCACCTCACCATCGCTGCGCCATAT
Organism: Rhizobacter sp. P5_C2; assembly: GCF_054049715.1. Classification (NCBI taxonomy): domain Bacteria; kingdom Pseudomonadati; phylum Pseudomonadota; class Betaproteobacteria; order Burkholderiales; family Sphaerotilaceae; genus Rhizobacter; species Rhizobacter sp. P5_C2. The sequence continues at coordinate 19,609 of NZ_JBFULV010000077.1, forward strand.
GATTTGTCTTTGTTCACGCTGTCCTTCATGGTGCCGACCTTGCCATCAGACCCCGACGTCCGCCATCCCCTGCGTCAGCGCCTGCTGGCCGCGCGCACCGCGTTTGTCTCGTCGCCCGCCGGAAAAGTTGCAGCGGAATCGCTCGCGCATCACCTCGGGCTTGTTCTCGATCAACTCGAACCCGAGTGCCTCGGGGTCTATTGGCCGCTCCGGTCCGAATTTAACGCAGCATCCCTGTGGGATGGCGATGGATCGCATGCCGCCTTGCCCCGCGCATTGCCATTCACGCAGCGCGTGCCGCCGCAGATGCACTACCGCTTGTGGGATGGCAGCCCGCCGGCGCTGAAGGACGAGTGCAACATCCCGGCGGCGACCGGCGCCGCGGTGGTGCCCGACGTGGTGCTGGTGCCCTGCGTCGGCTTCACCGGCAGCGGCTGGCGGCTCGGCTACGGCGGCGGCTTCTTCGACCGCTGGCTCGCACTGCACCCGCACGTCACAGCCATCGGCGTCGCGTGGGAGGCCGGGCGCCTCAGCGAGGCCGAACTCGCGCCGCAGGCCCACGACCTGCCGCTCGCGCTCATCGTGACCGAGAACGGGGTGGCGCAGGGCTGACCGGCTCCGGCACCGCCTGCGCGAGGCGCTGCACGCTGCTGGCCGACTGCGCGGTCAGCGTCGCGTTGGTGCGCTCGCCCTGCTCGATCAGCCAGTCGCGGAAGCGCTGCACCTCCGGCCGCGCGATCGACTGCGGCGAGACCACCATCCAGTAGGCGTGCGGTGCATCGATGCGCCCGGCCGGCCCGAACGGCTCGACCAGGTCGCCGCGCTCGAGCGAGTCGGCCACCAGCGCCATGCGGGCCAGCGCGATCGCCTGCCCCGCCAGCGCGGTCTGCACCTGCTGGTAGGTGAAATTCAGGTACATCCATCGGCGCGGCTGCAGCCCGGCCTGGCCGTGCAGCGTCAGCCAGCGCCGCCAGCTCAGGAACTCGGCGGTCGGGCGGTTGTCGTCTTCCTCGGCCAGCGTGTGGCCGGCCAGGTCGGCCGGCGTCGACAGCGGCGGCGCCTGGCCGCGCGCGATCTGCTCGGCCAGCCACGGGCTGATGGCCGGCGTCAGCGTTTCGCCGAACAGCCGCGGCGTGCCGGCCGGCACCAGGTGGTCACCGCCGTAGCGCAGCACGATGTCGATCTCGGGGTCGTCGAGGTCGACCACCATGTCGGTGGCCGAGACGCGGATGTCGATGTCGGGGTTCGCGCGCTGGAAGGCCTCGAGCCGCGGCAGCAGCCACAGCGACACGAACGACGCGAAGGTGTTGACCGTGACGCGGCGCCGGCCGCGCGAGGTGCGGATCTGCCGCACCGCGGTGTCGAGCCGGTCGAGCGACGGGGCGACCGCGCGCAGCAGCACCTGGCCGTCGCCGGTCAGTTCGACCGAGCGGGTGCCGCGGTTGAAGAGCGGCGCGCCGAGCTCGTCCTCCAGCCCCTTGATCTGCCGGCTGATGGCCGATTGGGTCAGGTGCAGCTCCTCGGCGGCAGCGCTGAAGCTGAGGTGGCGGGCCACCGCCTCGAAGGCCCGGATCGGACCGACCGAGAGTGGCCGATGACGCGGTTGATTCATGCGCGAATGGTATCAATGAGCGCCACGTAAGTCATTGGACCACCGGCCTGCAGGCCCCTAAAGTTCATCCCATGCCCTGCAAGGAGAGCGAGATGGCAAACCCGATGGTGATGAGCAATTTGCAACAATCCGAAGCCGCGAGCTGGACCGTGGCGCCCGGCGAGGCCCGCCCGCTGGAGATCGGACCCGGGTCGCGCTGGCTGCGCGTCACCGAAGGCCGCCTGTGGCTGACGGTGCCGGGCACGGCCGACGAGCCGGCCCAGGATGTGTGGCTGGAACGCGGCGACAGCGTCGCGCTGCCGGCCGGCGCCCAGGCGGTGCTCGAAGCCTGGCCGAGCGCGCAGTTCCAGCTGCTGGTGCCGCCCGACGCCTGCAAGCGCGGCAAGTCGCTGGCGCAGCGGTTCAGCGAGCAGCTCGCTTCGCGGCTGGGCGCTTCGTCTTCGCCGGCGCTGCACGCGGCTTGACAGGCTTGCGGGCCTTGGCCGCCGCGGCGCGCAGGCCCGCCTCCATCGCGAGCCGCGCCCACGGGCGCATCAGCGCCGGCGACTCCATCGCGTCGTCGGGCGCGGTGTAGTAGCTGATCGACACCGACTTGCCCTGCCCGCCCTCGTACACGAAGGGCTGGCAGCCGGCCTGCTCGAAGCGCGCCCGGGTTGCGTCGTCGGCCTTCAGGTACAGGCGCTCCTCGAAGATCAGCGCGATGAACACGTCGTCGACATAGAAGCCGTGGCCGCCGAACATGCGCCGCGAGCGTGTCGGGCCCAGCGAGCCGAGCAACTCGACGCAGTAGCGGGCGAATTCATCCTTCGGTGAGCTGATCGTGGCCATGCGCCGATGGTAGGCGCGGCGCTGTGGTGCTGGCCACCCGTGCCACGGCTCGGTCACAATCGCCCGCATGGCCACCCCCGACACGTCCTCCACGATTGCGGTGCTGCGCAAGAAGCTGATCGCCGACCGCCAGGCCTTGCCCGACCGGCTCGAGCTTGCGGTGCAGCTGCAAAGCATGCTGCGCATCTGGCTGGTCAGCCGGCGCGAATCGTTGATCGGCGGCTACTGGCCGATCAAGGGCGAGTTCGATCCGCTGCCGGCGCTGTTCCGCTGGAGCGAAGGCGGACCGGGCCGGCGCATCGGGTTGCCGGTGATGGACCGGACCGACGGCACCTTGCGCTTCCACGTCTGGTACCCGGGCTGCCCGACCGAACTCGATGCGCACGACATCCCGAAGCCCAAGGGCACCGAGCAGTTCCAGCCGGAACTGCTGCTGCTGCCCTGCGTGGGCTACGGCACCGAGGGGGCGCGGCTGGGGTATGGCGGCGGGTTCTACGAGCGCTCGGTCGCGGCGCTGACACCCCGTCCGATCACGGTCGGGCTCTGCTATGCCCACGGGTTCCTGCCGATGCTGCGCCCGAAGGAAGGCGAGAACCCGCTGGATGCCGTCATCACCGAAGAGGGTGTGATGTGGCAGCGGGACAGCTGACTACGAGAGGCCCAAGCGCCGGCAAATCTCGATCGGCGCCGTCGCGGCATTCATCGTGTAGATGTGCAGCCCCGGCACGCCGATGCGCAGCAACCGCTCGCACAGCTCGGTCACCACGTCCAGCCCGAAGGCCTTGATCGACGCGGTGTCGTCGCCGAAGCTCTGCAGCCGCAGCCGGATCCAGCGCGGGATCTCGGCCCCCGACGAATCGGCGAAGCGGATGATGCCGCTCGCGTTCGTGATCGGCATGATGCCCGGCACCACCGGGATGTCGGCACCCAGCCGGCGCGTGTCGTCAACGAAACGCTCGTAGGCATCGGCATTGAAGAAGAACTGCGTGATCGCCGCATCGGCGCCCGCCTTCACCTTCTCGACATAGGCCTGCAGGTCGGCCTGCGGCGACTTCGCCTGCGGATGCATCTCGGGATACGCCGCCACCTCGATGTGGAACTGCTGGCCGGTGGCCTCGCGGATGAACGCGATCAGCTCGCTCGCATAGCGGAACTCGCCGAAGCCGCCATAGCCGCTCGGCAGGTCGCCGCGCAACGCCACCAGCCGGCGGATGCCCGCGGCCTTGAACTGCTCGAGCTTGGCCCGCACCGACGCCCGGTCGGCGCCGACGCAGGTGAAGTGCGACGCCGCCTCGACGCCCTCGGCCAGGATCGCCTGCACCGCCGCCAGCGTGCCGTCCTGCGTCGAGCCGCCCGCGCCATAGGTGACGGAGCAGAAGCTCGGCTTCAGCGCATAGAGCTGCTGGCGCACGGCTGCGAGCTTGGTGACGCCTTCGGGCGTCTTGGGCGGGAAGAACTCCAGACTGACAGGAACTCGGCTCATGCAACATCCTCGGATGGCACGGCCCACACGAAGAACTCGGTGTTGCCGTTGCCGCCCTTGATCGGGCTTTGGAAATAGGCGCGCACCTGCAGGAACTGTTCCCTGCAGGCCTTGCGGATGCGCGTCTCGACCTCGGCGAAGTGCCGTTCGTCCTTGACGATGCCGCCCTTGCCGATCTGCGCCGGCTGCAGCTCGAACTGCGGCTTGATCAGCAGCAAGAGGTGCCCCTCGGGCGCCAGGTAGTGCGCCAGCGTCGGCAGCACGTGCGTCGACGTGATGAACGACAGGTCGCCGGTGACGAAGCCGAAACTATGCGGCGTCGATGCGGCCTCGAAGGCCGAGCCGGTCACGTCGCGGGCATTGACGCCCTCGAAGCACTGCACCCGCGCATCGGCCTGCAGCTTCGGGTGCAACTGGCCATGGCCGACGTCGATGCCGGCCACGCGGGCGGCACCGGCCTGCAGCAGGGCGTCGGTGAAGCCGCCGGTGCTCTGGCCGGCATCGAGGCAGGCGAGGCCGGCCACGTCGATCGCGCAGTGCTTCAGCGCGCCTTCGAGCTTCAGCCCGCCACGCGACACGAAGCGCAGCTCGGCGTCGTCGGTGATCTCGAGCTCGCAGCCTTCGGGCACGTCTTCGCCCGCCTTCTTCGGAACGGCCCAGCCCTTGGGGCCGAGCCAACGGACGGCGCCGCGCTCGATCAGCCGCTGGGCGGCCGATCGGGTGGGCGCCAGCCCCTCGGAGACGAGCAGCTGGTCGATGCGCATGGCGGATCAGTAGCGGTAGGTGTCGGGCTTGTACGGGCCGTTCTTCGACACGCCGATGTAGGCGGCCTGCTCGTCCGTCAGCTCGGTCAGCATCGCGCCGACCTTCTTCAGGTGCAGGCGGGCGACCTTCTCGTCGAGGTGCTTGGGCAGCACGTAGACCTGGCCGACTTCGTACTTCTCGGGCCGCGTGAACAGCTCGATCTGCGCGATCGTCTGGTTGGCGAAGCTCGAGCTCATCACGAAGCTCGGGTGGCCGGTGCCGCAGCCGAGGTTCACGAGGCGGCCCTTGGCCAGCAGGATGATGCGTTTTCCGTCCGGGAAGATCACGTGATCGACCTGCGGCTTGATCTCTTCCCATTCGTACTTCTCGATCGCCGCGATGTCGATCTCGTTGTCGAAGTGGCCGATGTTGCAGACGATCGCCTGGTCCTTCATCGCGAGCATGTGCTCGTGGCGGATCACGCCCTTGTTGCCGGTGGTCGTCACGAAGATGTCGGCCTTGTCGGCGGCGTACTCCATCGTCACGACCTTGTAGCCTTCCATCGCGGCCTGCAGCGCATTGATGGGGTCGATCTCGGTCACCCACACCTGGGCGCTGAGCGCGCGCAGGGCCTGGGCCGAGCCCTTGCCCACGTCGCCGTAGCCGGCCACGCAGGCCACCTTGCCGGCGATCATCACGTCGGTCGCGCGCTTGATGCCATCGACCAGCGATTCGCGGCAGCCGTACAGGTTGTCGAACTTGCTCTTCGTGACCGAGTCGTTCACGTTGATCGMGCGGAACAGCAGCGTGCCCTTCGCGCTCATTTCCTTCAGGCGGTGCACGCCGGTGGTGGTCTCTTCGGTCACGCCCTGGATCTGCGCGCTCTTGCGGGTGTACCAGGTCGGGTCCTGCGCGAGCTTGGCCTTGATGCTCGCGAACAGGCAGGTCTCTTCTTCGCTGCCGGGCTTGTCCAGCACGCTGATGTCCTTCTCGGCGCGCTGGCCCAGGTGCATCAGCAGCGTCGCGTCGCCGCCGTCGTCGAGGATCATGTTCGGGCCTTCGCCTTCGGAACCCTTAGTGCCGAAGTCGAAGATGCGGTGGGTGTAATCCCAGTAGTCGGTCAGGTTCTCGCCCTTGTAGGCGAAGACGGGGGTGCCCTTCTCGACCAGCGCGGCAGCAGCGTGGTCTTGCGTCGAGAAGATGTTGCACGAGGCCCAGCGCACCTGGGCGCCGAGGGCCTGCAGCGTCTCGACCAGCACGGCGGTCTGGATCGTCATGTGCAGCGAGCCGGTGACGCGCGCGCCCTTCAGCGGCTGTGTCTTCGCGAATTCTTCGCGAATGGACATCAGGCCGGGCATCTCGGTCTCGGCGATGCGGATCTCCTTGCGGCCCCAGGCGGCAAGCGAGATGTCGGCGATGGCGTGGTCTTGGGAAGGCTTGAGGACAGCGTTCATGTCGGGCTCCGTTGATAAGGACCCCGCACGCGCAACGACGTTGGAAGCTCAGAAACCCGGTTCAGGACCGCGGTTCACAAACTCACCCACGAAGGACGATCGTGCGGGTGAGCGCGGTTGCAATTGGATTCCCGAGCCTGGGGCGGCTGTCGTGGCGACAGGCGGCCTTGCAACGCTCCTCGGAAAGTGCAGGGATTGTAGTCGCCGGATCGGGCCGATTCCAGCCCATTGCGTGCGTTGTGGCGTGCGTTATGCCCGCGGGTCGTGCAAGACTGCGGGGCATGCCTGACGCCACACCCCGGCCTCGCCCCCTTTCAGAACTGAGCCCCGAGCTGGCCCGCAGCGTGCGCGGCGTGCTGACCGACATCGACGACACGCTGACGCGCGACGGCGCGATCGAGCCGGCGGCGCTGGCGGCCCTGCAGGCGCTGCGCGACGCCGGCATCCCGGTCATCGCGATCACCGGCCGGCCGATGGGCTGGAGCGAGCCGTTCGCGCGCGACTGGCCGATCGACGCGATCGTCGCGGAGAACGGCGCGGTCGCGTTGTTCCGCGATGCGGCCGGGCAGCTGCAGGTCGAGTACGCACAGGACGAAGCGACGCGCACCCACAACGCGATGCGATTGCGTCAGACCGCACGGCGCGTGCTGGACGAGGTGCCCGGCGCCACGCTCGCGCAAGACAGCGCCGGCCGCGTCACCGACATCGCGATCGACCACAGCGAGTTCGCGCACCTGACGCCGCCGCAGATCGACGCGGTGCTGCAGGTGATGCGCAGCGAAGGCATGAACGCGACCGTCAGCTCGATCCACATCAACGGCTGGTACGGCGAGCACGACAAGCTGAGCGGTGCGCGCTGGATCGTGCAGCGTTTGCTCGGGCGCTCGCTCGATGACGAGACCGCGGCCTGGGCGTACGTCGGCGATTCGACGAACGACCAGACGATGTTCGGGCACTTCCCGGTCAGCGTGGGGGTCGCGAACCTGATGCAGTTCGCGGATCGGCTGCACACGTGGCCGGCGTACCTGGCTCAAGGCGAGCGCGGACGAGGGTTCGCTGAAGTGGCCGGGGCGCTGCGCGCGGCTCGCACCGCCGACAAGCGCCCCAGAGCTGTCAGCCCAGCCGGGCTGCCCGCTGCCCCGCCTGCCGCGTCAGCATCCACCCCGGGTACTCCGCCGGCAACGCGCTGACCTTGTCCAGCGCCGCGAGCTCATCGGCATTCAACGTCAATGCCGTCGCCGCGATGTTGTCGTCCAGTTGCTCGACCCGCTTGGCGCCGATGATCACGCTGCTGACCGCCGGCTGGTGCAGCACCCAGGCCAGCGCGACCCGCGCGATCGACACGCCGTGCGCCTCGGCGATGCCGCGCATCACGTCGATGCAATCGTCGGCGCGCGCACGGTTCACCGGCGGGAAGTCGAAGGTGGTGCGCCGGCTGCCCTGCTCGGCGCCTTGGCCGTCGCGACCGTACTTGCCGCTCAACAATCCGCCGGCCAGCGGGCTCCACACCATCAGCCCGACCTGCTCGCTGCGCAGCAGCGGCACGATCTCGCGCTCCAGGTCGCGCCCGGCGATCGTGTAGTAGGCCTGCAGCGACTCGAAGCGCGCCTTGCCGTCGCGCTCGGCAATCCCCAGCGCCTTCGCGATCTGCCACGCCGCCCAGTTCGACACCCCGACATAGCGCACGTGCCCCTGCTGCACCAGCGTGTCCATCGCGTGCACCGCCTCGTCGATCGGCGTGCTCGGGTCGAAGCCGTGGATCTGGTACAGGTCGATGTGCTCCAGCTGCAGGCGCTTCAGGCTCGCCTTCACGCCGTCCATGATGTGGTAGCGCGACATGCCCGACGAATTGACGCCCTTGGCGCCGGTCTCGCCGAACACTTTCGTGGCGATGACCACCCTGTCGCGCGGCACCTTCAGGTTGCGCAGCGCCTGGCCGGTGATCTGCTCCGACTGGCCTTCCGAATAGACATCGGCGGTGTCGATGAAGTTGATGCCGGCGTCGAGCGCGCGGCCCACCAGCGCATCGGCCTCGTCCTGCTGCAGCTTGCCGATCTGGCTCCAGATGCCGCTGCTGCCGCCGAAGGTCATCGTGCCCAGGCAGAGTTCCGAGACGAACAGGCCGGTGCGGCCGAGTTTGCGATGTTGCATGTCCAGCTCCTTGTGACGTTGCCCCGGAAAGCGGGGCCAGGCCGGCAGTGTCCTGCCGCGGGCGCCGGCCGCGCCAGCGCGTTCCTGCAGAGTTCTTGCCCATTTCTCCAGACCCTTGCGGCAAGCGATGCACCGGCGCATGGACGGCGCTAAGCTGCGATGCACCCGATCCTCCACGCCCCGCTGCACGCCCACGACGACCCCATGGACGACCTCCTCGAACTCGACGACGCCCGCCGCTCGCTGGTGGGCATGCTGAACCGCGCGACCGGTGGCGTCGAAGGTGCCTTGCAGACGCCGGTGCCCGGGCTCATCGTCCACCGCATCGCGAACCCGGGTGGGCCGAAGCACAACGTCTACGAGCCGGCGCTCGCGTTGATCGCGCAGGGTTCCAAGCAGGTGATGGTCGGCGACGACATCCACACCTACGACGCGCTGCACTACCTGGTGACCTCGGTCGACCTGCCGGTGGTCGGGCAGGTGCGCGTCGCGAGCGACACGCTGCCCTACCTCGGCCTGCGGCTGTCGCTGGACATCGCCGAGATCGGCGAGCTGATCCGCGACGAGCGCCTGCCCGCCGCCGCGCACGCCGGGCCGGCGCGCGGCATCTACGTGAACCGCATCGCGCTGCCGGTGCTCGAGCCGGTGCTGCGGCTGCTGAAGCTGCTCGATGCGCCGGCCGACATCGCGATCGTCGCGCCGCTGGTCAAGCGCGAGATCCTGTACCGGCTGCTGATGAACGGTGAAGGGGCGCGGCTGCGGCAGCTCGCGCTGCAGGACAGCCAGACGCAGCGCATCGCGAAGGCCATCGCGCGGCTGCGCGCGAACTACGCGCAGGCGCTGCGCATCGACGAGATCGCGCGCGAGGTGCACATGAGCGTGTCGTCGTTCCACCACCACTTCAAGGCGGTCACCGCGATGAGCCCGCTGCAGTTCCAGAAACAGCTGCGGCTGCAGGAGGCGCGGCGGCTGCTGCTGACCGGCGGCATCGATGCGTCGACCGCGGCGCACCAGGTGGGCTACGAGAGTGCGTCGCAGTTCGCGCGCGAGTACGGGCGGATGTTCGGTGCCCCGCCGGCGCGCGACCGGCGGCGCTGGCTGGCCGAGAACGAGGCGATCGAGACGGCCTGACCCAGGCGCCGGCGCGTCTCAGCCGGTGAAGCTGTCCTGGAAATCCTGGCGCCGCCCGGGACGAATGCCAGGGGCAGTCGGATCGAACCGCTCGAACGCCTCCCCGCTCGCGGCAAGCTGTTCCTTGCGGTGCAGGATCTGGACGATCTTCAGGAACGTGGTGCGTTCTGCGGGCACCACAGCGGCGCCGATGGCTTCGGCCTGTGCAAGGGCACGGCGATCAGGGTTCGGCGATGTCATTGAAAGTCTCCCGTCATCGGCAACAGCCCGGTTGGTAACGCGCTCGCGCACACGGTTCCACCCGATCAGCCAGACGATTCGCCACGGGGCCCGGCATTCGCACCCTGCGCGACCAGCGCCACATCGGGCCGCATGCCCGTCATCGTCGCCGGCCCGAAGATCGTCGCGAAGGCCACGTCCTTGGCGTCGCGGCCCATCGCGATGCGCACCAGGTCGTCGACCGGTGACATCCGGGTCGGGTCGAACATCATCCAGCGGCCACCGAGGTACGCCTCGAACACCGCGTGGAAGTCCGGCGGCGGCTCGTCGAACCGCGCATAGCCGACCACCAGCCGCGCCGGGATGTTCAGCGCGCGACAGAAGGTCACCGCAAGGTGCGCGAAATCGCGGCACACACCGGCGCGGTTGCGGAACACGTCGCAGGCGGTCGTGGTCGCGGTGCTCGATCCGAGCTGGTAGTCGACGTTGTCGTGCAGCCAGTCGCAGATCGCCTGCACCCGCAGCGCACCGCGCGGCAGCTCGCCGAAGATCTTGATCGCCGCATGCGACAGCAGGTCGGATTCGCAGTAGCGCGTGGGCATCAGGTTGTGCAGCACCTCGTCGGGCAGCTCGGTGATCGCCATCTCGGCGGCGGCCAGGTCCGCCGGCACCGGCCGCCGTTCGACGCGCGCCCGGTACTGCAGCCGCAACGTGCCCTCGTCGGCCGACAGGCGCGCGAAGCGGTGGCCCACCGCCGGGTCTTCGTAGACGTGCACTCGCACCGCCGGCTCCACGTCCAGCGATTCGCTCAGCACGCGCTGGTCCATGCCGTCCAGCGCATGCAGCTGGAACAGAAAGTCCGCCGGGCCGGCCAGTTGGTAACTGAGCTCGCAGTCGACGTCGAAGTGTTGGTGCATGCGGCATTGCACCGCGAAGTCCGCACCGCGCCCATCGGCCGGCCACCCACGACGCTGTAGGACGAGTGCGCCCGGCCGCGCGCATGGGCACAATGCGCCGCGATGAGCCCTTCCTCCTCCACGCTGCGCACCGCCGCCGCCCTGGCCCTGGCCGCCGCGGTGTCGCTCGGGCTGGCACGCTTCTCGTACGCGCTGCTGCTGCCGGCGATGCGCGCCGACCTCGGCTGGAGCTACCTCACCGCCGGTGCGATGAACACCGTCAACGCTGCCGGCTACCTGCTCGGCGCGCTGGTCACGCCGCTGGCGCTGGCGCGTGTCAGCGCGCGGCGCGTGCTGCTGGCGGGCAGTGCGTCGGCGGGGCTGATGCTGGTGGCGCACGGCCTCGTCAGCTCGGATGCGGCGCTGTACGCGCTGCGGCTCGCGACCGGCATCGCCAGCGCGGCCGCCTTCATCGCCGGCGGGCTGATGGCGGCCCGCCTGGTCGGCAGCGATGGCGCCGCGCGCGCCGGGCTGATCCTCGGGCTGTACTACGGTGGCACCGGCGTCGGCATCGTCGCGTCGGCGCTGCTGGTGCCGCCGCTCGTCGCGCTGCCGCAATCGCATGCCTGGCAATGGGCGTGGATCGCGCTGGGCGCGGCAGCACTGCTCGCCACGGCGGTCACCGCCGGCGGCACGCGCGGCCTGGACGCCGCACCCGCGCCGGCCTCGGCGCGCACCGGCTTCCGGCCGCGCGACTTCGTGTTCGGCCTCGCGTCGTACACGCTGTTCGGCCTCGGCTACATYGGCTACATGACCTTCTCGGTGACGCTGCTGCGCGAGCAGCAACTTGGCAGCGGGCTGATCACGGTGTTCTACGCGCTGCTCGGGCTCGGCGTGATCGCGTCGTCGTGGCTGTGGGCCGGGTTGCTGCAGCGCTGGCGCGGCGGGCAGCCGATGGCGCTGCTGAACGGGCTGCTCGCGGTCGCGACGCTGCTGCCGGTGGTCAGTGCGCACCCGCTGGCCGGCTTCGCATCGGGCGCGCTGTTCGGCGGCGTGTTCCTGTCGGTGGTCGCGTCGACCACCGCGCTGGTGCGGCACAACCTGCCGGCCGCCGCGTGGCCGGCCGGCATCGCCGCCTTCACGACGGTGTTCGCGGCCGGGCAGATCGTCGGCCCCAGCCTGGTCGGCTGGCTGGCCGACGGGCCGGGCGGGCTGCGCGCCGGGCTCGCCGCATCGGCC
>NZ_JBFULV010000078.1:0-31315 GCF_054049715.1 Rhizobacter sp. P5_C2
GGCGCCGGTGGTGCAGGCACCTCCGCCCGCCGCACCGCGCCGGGATGCCGCAGCGCCACCGGCCGCTGAATCGCCGAAGCGCCGCGGCGTGTTGATCGCCGGCATCGCCGGTGTTGCCGTGCTGGCGATCGCGGCGGTGTTCGCGATGAAGGGGCGCGGCCAGCCCGAGGTGGCGCCGACCTATGCCGAGCCCTCGGCAGCGTCGGCTCCCGCCGCGATGGCAGTGATCGAGCCGCCGGCGTCCGCGCCGGTGGCCGCAGTCGTCGAGCCCGCCGTGGCGGCACTGCCTGCGGCGGCTGACGGCGCAGCGTCCGAGCCCGCGGCCTCGCCGCAGGCCGATGCCAAGGCGGCCGCAGCAGCGAAGCGCCGAGCCGAACCGAAGACCGCCGTTGCCGAGCTGCCGCCCACGACCCAGACCGCGCAGCCGACGGCGGCCACGGCGCMCGCGGCTGCCGCACCCGCCGAGGCTGTCGGCCCGAAGACGCCCGGTGAAGCCTGCGGCGCGCGCAAGTTCCTCGCGCGCCTGACCTGCATCCTGCGCGAGTGCGAGACCAACCCCGCGTTCCACGATCACCCGCACTGCGTGCGAGCGAGGGAGCTCGAGGACGAGCGCAAGCGCAAGGAGTTGAGCGGCGGCTGATGACCACCCCTCATCCGGCGAGTACGCCGGACGGTCCCCCGAGGGGACGCGGGCCGGCTTGGGGCGGCCCGGCGCTCGGCCCGCTCGTCCGCCGAGATGAAGCTCAGTGCAGCGCCGACAGGAACTGCTTCAGTTCCGCCGTCTGCGGTGCGCCGAACACCTGCTCCGGCGGCCCGACCTCATGGATGCGCCCCGCATGCATGAACACCACGCGGTCGGCCACCTTGCGGGCGAAGTTCATCTCGTGCGTGACCATCAGCAGCGTCATGCCTTCATCGGCCAACGTCTCGACGACGCGCAGCACCTCGCCGACCAGCTCGGGGTCGAGCGCCGACGTGATCTCGTCGCACAGCAGCACCGCCGGCTCCATCGCCAGCGCCCGCGCGATCGCGACGCGCTGCTGCTGACCGCCCGACAACTGCTCCGGCTGCGCATCGAACTTCTCGGCCAGCCCGACGCGTTCCAGCAGCTTGCGCGCCTGCGCGGTGCAGTCCGGGTTCGCCGTCTTCTTGACCAGCGTCGGCGCCAGCATCACGTTGCGGCCCACGCTCAGGTGCGGGAACAGGTTGAAGCCCTGGAAGATCATGCCCACGCGCTGGCGCAGTGCGCGCATCGCCGCGGCATTGCCGTACAGCAGCGGCTGGCCGTCGACCGTCAGCGTGCCTTCCTGGAACTGCTCCAGCCCGTTCACGCAGCGCAGCAGCGTGCTCTTGCCGGAGCCGCTCTTGCCGATGATCGCGATCACCTCGCCGCGCGTCACCGACAGGTCGATGCCCTTCAACACCTCGTTCGTGCCGAAGCGCTTGCGCAGCGCGGCGATCTCGACGATGACTTCAGGCGTGGCCATGCAGTTTTCTCTCCAGCGAACGGGCCCACAGGGACACCGGGAAACACAACCCGAAATACAGCAGCGCGACGAACGCGAACACGGTGAACGGACGGAAGGTCGCGTTGGCGATCGTCGAGCCGGTCTTGGTCAGCTCGGCGAAGCCGATCACCGACGCGAGCGCGGTGCCCTTGATGATCTGCACTGCGAAGCCGACCGTCGGCGGCACGGCCACGCGCAGCGCCTGCGGGCCGATCACGTGGCGCAGCTGCTCGCCGAGGTCCATCGCCAGCGCGGTCGACGCCTCCCACTGGCCCTTCGGCACCGCGTTGACGCAGCCGCGCCAGATCTCGGTGAAGAACGCGCTGCTGTAGAGCGTCAGCGCGATCGCCGCGGCGGTCCAGTTCGACAGCGACAGCCCGAGGCCCGACAGCCCGAAGAACAGGAAGAACAGCTGCATCAGCAGCGGCGTGCCCTGGAACAGCTGCACGTAGCCGGACACCAGCCGCTCGGCGCCCGGCAGCTTCGCGAGCCGCGCGATCAGCAGCGCGAGGCCGACGATCGCGCCGCCGATGAAGGCGACCAGCGACAGCGCCACCGTCCAGCGCAGCGCGAGCAGCAGGTTGCGCAGGATCTCCCACAGCGTGAACTCGACCATCGGCTACCTTCCGAAGATGAAGCGGGGGCCGATCCAGTTCAGCAGCCGGCGCAGCGCGATCGACAGCACCAGGTAGATCGAGGTGCCGACGATGAAGGCCTCGAACGCCCGGAAGTTGCGCCCCTGGATCAGGTTCACCGCATGCGAGAGCTCGGCCGTCGCGATCTGCCCGCACACCGCCGAGCCCAGCATCACGATCACGATCTGGCTGACCATCGCCGGCCACACCCGCTTCAGCGCCGGCGGCAGCACGACGCGCGTGAACACCTGCATTTCGCTGAGCGCCAGGCTGCGCGCCGCCTCGATCTGGCCACGCGGCGTGGTGGCAATGCCGGCGCGCACGATCTCGGCCGCATAGGCCCCGAGGTTGATCACCATCGCGAGCACCGACGCGGCCTCGGGCGACAGGCGCACGCCCAGGCTCGGCAACCCGAAGAACAGGAAGAACAGCTGCACGATGAACGGCGTGTTGCGGATCAGCTCCACATACGCGCCGGCCACGAAGCGCAGCCCCGCCCCACCGTGCAGCCGCGCCCACGCGCAGGCCACGCCGAGCGCGAGGCCGAACACCGCCGACATGCCGGTCAGCGCGAGCGTGATGCCCGCGCCTTTGGCCATCAGCGGCCACTCGGCCAGCACGGCCGGGAAGTCGAGGCTGATCATGGCGGACGCGGTTTGCTTACTGGGGCAGGTCGCCGGCCGGGCGGCCGAGCCACCTCACCGCCATCTTGTCGAGCTCGCCGCTCTTCTTCGCATCGGCAATGATCTCGTTGACCTTCGCGCGCAGCTTGTCTTCACCCTTGGCCACGCCGATGAAGTTCGGCGAATCCTTCAGCAGCAGCTTGAACTCGGTGCCCAGCTGCGGGTTCTTCGCCATCATCGCGCCGGCCACCGAGGCGCCGGTGGCGATCAGCTGGGTCTGGCCCGACACGTAGGCCGAGACGGTCACGTTGTTGTCCTCGAAGCGCTTCACGTCCAGCCCCGACGGCGCGATCTTGCCGAGCTCCTGGTCTTCCATCGCGCCGCGCGTCACGCCGATGCTCTTGCCGGCGAGGTCGGCCGGCGTCTTCACCGCCAGCGTCTTCGGGCCGAACACCGCCTGGAAGAACGGCGAGTACGCGGCGGTGAAGTCGATCACCTTCTCGCGGTCCGGGTTCTTGCCGAGCGTCGAGATCACCAGGTCGGCCTTCTTCGTCTGCAGGTAGGGGATGCGGTTCGAGCTCGTCACCGGCACCAGCTCGACCTTCACGCCCAGCTTCGCGGCGATCAGCGTGGCCATGTCGACGTCCAGGCCCTGCGGCTTCAGGTCGGTGCCGACGAAGCCGTACGGCGGGTAGTCGGTCGGGATCGCGATCGTGATCAGCTTCTTCGCCAGTACCTCGTCGAGCGCGGTCTGCGCCTGCGCGACGGAGGCCGCGAACAGCAGCGGGGCGGCGGCCAGCAGGCCGAGGGTTTTCAGGAAAGCGCGGTGGCTCATCGTCAGTACTCCGGGGTGGACGAGGAAGGGGGTGCTTCGGGCCTTGTATGCAAGGGCTGTGCCTTGCTTTTGCCGGTTCCCACCGGCGACAGCGCGCTGCGCAGCGACGCCAGCGGGTCGACGGCCAGGCTCGGATCGAGGTGCGCAGCCACGCTGTCGATGTGACTGAGCATCAACCGGGCCGCGGCCGCCGCATCGCCGCGTTCGAGCGCGGCGACGATCTCGGCATGCTCGGCGCACGACTGCGCAGCCTCGTGGTTCGACTGGTACAGCACCGCGATCAGCGTGGTGCGGGCGGTCAGGTCGCGCAGGATCTCGGCCAGCGTGCTGTTGCCGGCGCACTCGGCCAGGCAGACGTGGAAGTCGCCGAGCAGAAAGCTGCGTTCACCCGCATCGGCGGCCGCCACCGCGGCCTGCTCCTGCGCCACGTGCGCCTGCAGGCGCTGCAGGGGCACGCCCGCCAGCGGTGCGTCGAGCGACTGCAGCAGCCCGGTCTCGATCAGCCGCCGCGCGGCGAACGCTTCGCGTGCGTCCTCGGGCGAGGGCTGCACGACGAACCAGCCGCGGCGCGAGTTGACCTCGACCATGCCGCGCGCCGCCAGCCGCGTGAGGGCTTCGCGCACGATGGTGCGGCTGACGCCGAACAGGTCGGCGAGCGGCTGCTCGCCCAGGCGTGCGCCGGGCGCGAGCTTGCGCGCGAGGATCGCGTCGACGATGCGGTCGGCAATCTGGTGGGGCTTGTGGCGGATGGCAGGCACCAGCAGGAGGCATGGATCGGTTGCATACAAGCCGGCTCACCAAAATGAGGCGTTCCGGCGCTCGAACAGCACCGGCTGAGGGTGCTACAGGCTTGTATGCAAGCGCCGGGCCTGCGGGCTCTCAGGCGGCGCGCTCGCGCAGGCGGAGGATGGTCTTCTGGAGCAGGCGCGCATCGGCGCTGGCCCGGTGCCGGGTCAGCTGCAGCTCGTTGCTGACCGCCTGCTTGGTCTCATACCAGTCGCGTGCCTCGCGCTCGGACAGCATCGAGCGCAGGTTGTCGAGCCGGAAGCTGGGCACCAGGCCGGCCTCTTCATACAGCGCGCCGAGCCAGGGGTAGTCGTGTGCCCAGCCGTCGCTGTAGAGCGTCAGGCCGTGCAGCTGGTCGTTCAGCCATTGCGCGACCTCGGGAACGGGGCGGCCATGCACCAGCAGCGTCTCGCGGCGAATGTGGTGCACCTGCTCGGCGGCCGAATCCCAGTGCGTCCAGTGGTGCGCCGGGCGGATCAGGCTGCAGAAGCTGCTGCCGTCGGCCAGCACGTAGCCGACCTCGATCGGGTAGCTGTCGCGGCCGAAGCCCGAGGCCTCGATGTCGAGGATGGCCGGTGCGCCCGCGGACGACGGCGCGGGGGCGAGCGCGGTGGCGGAGGACATGAAGGGCTGCACGAGGGCCATGTGCCAGCTTAGGCATTCGGCGCATCGGCCGATCCCGGGAGAAGCCCGGGGATGGCCTGCCTTTCAACCCGGGGCGTGCCGCGAATCGGCAGGGTGCCGGCGGTGGCGATCGGTCGCGTCGCGGTGGCCCGTCGCGTGGGTGCCGCAGGCCGCAAAGAACATGGTCGTCAGCGTGACGATCGCCATCAGCAGGTGCAGCAGCAGCCAGTTGACGACCAGGAAGGTCGCCAGCGCGCCCGGCGCGTGGACCACCGGGCCCTGCGCGGTGGAGCCGAACAGGATCTTCCCGATGCCGAGCAGCGCCAGCACGGCGATGGCCGCGGCAGCGCCGCGCAGGTTCCGCCAACCCGGCCCCTGCTGCGAGGCGCGCACGGCCAGCGGCCGCAGTTGATCGATCAGGCTCCCGCGCATCGCCACCTCGTGCAGCCCGACCACCTGGAGCGGCAACAGCGCGTAGGACAAGGTCCAGAACAGCATCATGTCGTCGGTGCCGCGGCCTCCGGGGCCGAGGTCGCCCGGCAGCATCAGCACCGCTGCCGCGTCGCTGAGGCCGAGGCGGTTGGCCGTCAGGCAGGTGAAGGCGCTGCCGAGCAGCAGCCCGATCGGCGGCACCAGGGTGCGCATGCGGCCCAGCCGGCTGCGCGCCAGGCGCCAGGTCAACCGGCCGGCGACCCAGGCCCACGCGGCGCCGGCGGCCCATGCGTTCAACAATGCAGAGCGGTGATTCATGTTGGCTTCTCCCTGAACTTCGCGGGCCCGCCATCGGCCGCTTCACAAGCGTATGAGAACGTCGGCAAAGTGGCTCACGCCCAGCCATACAAGTTGTTCATGTCGCGTTCTGCGAAATGCATGACCTGCACGATGTCTGCGCGATTGCCGACTAGGGAGGGACGTGCCGGATCGGTTCATGAAGCTGCCACACGGGCGCCGCAGACTGCGCGCTTTCATGCATCACCGAGGATGGATCGAATGGACCGCCGGACCCTGTTGTCGAAAGCCCTGCTGCTCACCGGTGCGGGGGCACTGCCAGGCCTGTCATCTGGTCAGTCGGCCGCTCCTGCGGTGATCACGCGCGACGCGATGCGCCCGCAGTTCCCGTCCGGCGTGCAGTCGGGCGATGCGCGGGCCGACAGCGCGATCGTCTGGACGCGCAGCGACCGGCCGGCGCGCCTGTGGGTCGAGTGGTCGAGCACCGCGAGCTTCGCGAACCTGAACCGCGTGCGCGGGCCGCACCTGCTGGAGGATTCCGACTTCACCGGCCGCCTCGACCTGACGGGCCTGCCCGCCGGGCAGGAGGTGTTCTACCGCGTCGTGCTGCAGGACCTGCACAACGAGCGCGTGCTGTCCGAGCCGATGCCGGGCCACCTGCGGCTGCCGGCAGCCTCGCATGGCAAGCCGCTGCGCGATGTGCGCTTCGCGTGGAGCGGCGATACGGCAGGCCAGGGCTTCGGCATCAACGAGGGCTGGGGCGGCATGAAGATCTACGAGCAGATCCGCCGCGTGAACCCGGACTTCTTCCTGCACAGCGGCGACACCATCTATGCCGACGGCCCGATCGCCGCGCAGCTGAAGCTGCCCGACGGCTCGACCTGGAACAACCTGGTGACCGAGGAGGTCAGCAAGGTCGCCGAGACGCTGAACGAATACCGCGGGCGCTACCGCTACAACCTGCTCGACGCGAACATCCGCCGCCTGTCGGCCGAGGTGCCGCAGATCTGGCAGTGGGACGACCACGAGGTCAGCAACAACTGGTCGGATTCGAAGGACGTGTCGGGCGACGCGCGCTACACCGAGAAGAACGTGCCGCTGCTGGTGGCGCGCGCGAGCCGCGCGTTCCTCGAGTACGCGCCGCTGCGCCGCGGGCCGGATGCCGAGAGCGAGCGCGTGTACCGCCACCTGCCGCAGGGGCCGCTGCTCGACGTGTTCGTCGTCGACATGCGCAGCTACCGCGGTGCCAACAGCGCGAACCTGCAGGCTGACGAGACGCCCGACAGCGCGTTCATGGGCCGCCCGCAGATCGCGTGGCTGCTCGACGGGCTGAAGCGCTCGAAGGCGACCTGGAAGGTGATCGCCGCCGACATGCCGATCGGCGTGCAGGTGCCCGACGGCAAGGATCCGCAGGGCCGCGACAAGTGGGAGGCGATCGCCAACGGCGACGACGGCGTGCCGCTCGGCCGCGAGCTGGAGATCGCGCGGCTGCTGCGCGAGATCAAGCGGGCCAACATCAAGAACATCGTCTGGCTGACGGCCGACGTGCACTACACCGCGGCCAATTTCTACGACCCGCGCAACGCGAAGTTCAGCGATTTCCTGCCGTTCTGGGAGTTCATCTCGGGCCCGCTGAACGCCGGCAGCTTCGGGCCGAACAAGCCCGACGCCACCTTCGGCGTGCAGGTGGTCTACGAGAAGGCGCCGCCGGTGCAGAACACCGCACCGAGCGAGGGCTACCAGTTCTTCGGGCAGGTCGACATCGACGCGAAGACGAAGGCCTTCACGGTGAACCTGAAGGACCTGACCGGCGCGACGCTGTTCACGAAGACGCTGCCCGCCGCGTGACGGGCCGAGTGCAAAACCCCGGTTCCCGTTCGCCCTGAGCCTGTCGAAGGGTCGGGCTGAGCCGAACCTCCGTTCGGGCTGAGCCTGTCGAAGCCCTGCCACTGGCACCAGCGTTTCGACAAGCTCAACGCGAACGGGTCTGGCTCAACCTATGCGGGTCCGGCTCAACGCGAACGGATGTGGCGGATTCAATTCGCCGAGATCTTCACGATCCCGCCGCGCCGCAGGATGTACAGCGCGTTGTCGGCACCCACCAGCATGTCGACCGGGTCGCCGTCGAGCTTCGCGAAGGCGTAGGCGGCGTTCCCGTTCGCCAGGTCGACGCGGCCGACGACATGCGTCACGTAGTCGGCGAAGAAGTAGCTGCCGCGGTACATCGCCGGGAAGTTGCCGTTGGCGGGGTAGAAGGCGCCGCCCGCGATGCACTGGCCGACGAAGAAACCACCAGCGCCGTTGCCCTCCGGATTGGTCGCACCGTGCTTGTAGGTGAACAGCGGACCGGTGATGCCGGCGGTCACGCGCTCGTTGCCCTCGGAACCCGGCCAGCCATAGTTCGCGCCGGCGGTGCCGACGTCGATCTCTTCCCACGTGACCTCACCCACGTCGTTGATGTGGATGCGGCCGTCGCTCGGGCGCACCGCGAACGTGAACGGGTTGCGCAGGCCGTAGGCCCACACCGCGCCGAAGTCCGCGCCGTTGCTCGCCGCGAAGAACGGGTTGTCGGTCGGGATCGTGCCGTCGTCGTTCAGGCGCAGCAGCTTGCCCCACAGCATCGTCTTGTCCTGCGCCGGCGAGCCGCGCGCGTTGTCCCCGACCCCCACGTACAGCTTGCGGTCGTTGCCGAAGTGCATCGCGCCGCCGTTGTGGTTGGTCGCGCTCGACAGCGCCGGCAGATTGAAGATGACCGTCGGATTGCCGGGGGCCGCGACGTCGCCGGCAGCCGTGTAGCGCGTGATGCGGTTGTGCGTGCCGTTCTGCGTGGTCGTGTGGTAGACGTAGACCCAGCCGTTGGTCGCGAAATCAGGGTGCAGCGCGACGCCGATCAGCCCGCGCTCGCCCTGCGAGTCGACCGTCAGCGACACGAAGGGCTGGGCCTGCAGCACGCCGTTCTTGACGACGCGCAGCGTGCCGCCCTGCTCGGCGACGAACAGGCGGCCGTCCGGCGCCTGCGCGAACGCGGTCGCGTTGCTCAGGCCGTCGATCCAGGATTCGTTCTTCGTGAAGCCCTGCGGCAGCGCGACCGTGCCGCCGAACTTGACGGTGACGGCGGTCCAGTCGGAGCGGTTGCCGGCGGCGTCACGCGAGCGCGCACGGATCACGTGCTGGCCGCTCGCGTGGTTGGCCGTCACGACGCTCGCGGCGAACGGCGCCGTCGTGTCTTCGACACCGAGCGCCGCGCCGTCGAACTGGAACTCGACGCCGGCGACACCGACGTTGTCGGTCGCGGTGGCGGTGATGTTCAGCGTGCCGGTCAGGTTGGGCGCGAGGTTGGCCGGCGCGGTGATCGCGATGGTCGGCGCCTGCGTGTCAGGGCCTTGCGGCGTCGCGACGGTCACGACCACCGCGGTGCTGGTGGTCGCCGCGCCGATGTTGTCGGTGGCACGCGCGGTCAGCGAATGGGCGCCGGCCGTGGCGGGCGTCCACGAGAAGGCGAACGGAGTCGCCGTGTCCGAGTTCAGCAGCGTGCCGCCGTCGAAGAAATCGACCTTCGCGACCGTGCCGTCCGGGTCGGCCGCGGTGGCCGTGAGCGTCATCGCGGTGCCGACCGTGCCGGTGGCCGCGGCCGCGAGCGTGATCGTCGGCGGCTGGTTCGTCACCGGCCCGAGGTCGGTGAAAGTTGCGGTGTAGGTGGTGTCGGCGGCCGGCGTCGCGATGGTGTGCTTCGCAACACCGCCGTCGCTCCAGGTGGCGAAGCCATAGCTGCGCCCATTCAGCGTCTGCGTGGCTGCTTCGATGTCACGCTCCATGCCGACCACGCCGGTGAAGGTGTTCGGTCCGGTCACGGGCTGGCCGTCGATCGTCAACTGCAGGCCGGCCGGCACGGTCACGAGCGTGACCTGCGCCTTGCGCGGCTGTACGTCGCGCGTGACCTCGTTGACGTTGCCGGCCGAATCGGTGGCCTTCAGGTGGAATCGATACCAGATGTTCGACGAGGTCTCGCCGCGCACCGGGATCGTCACGGTACCGCTTGCGCCGGGGGTCTGCAGCTGGAACGGATGGTTGTGGGCGTCGTGGTGCAGGTCGGCCCACCAGGTGAGCGAGCCGGCGGGCAAGGTGCCGTCTTCCGGGTCGGTCGCGCTGCCGGTGAAGGTGAGGGTGTCGCCGGCCGCGAAGGTCGTGCCTTCGGTGGGGCTGTCGATGCGCGCGGTCGGTGAGTTGCCGACGGGCGGGGCCGGCGGGCTGTCGCCGCCACTGCCGCCGCCGCAGGCAACGAGCAGCAGGCTGCAGGTCAGCGCGGCCAGCCGGGCCGTGTTCAGGAAGGGTGAAGAAAGTGGGGCCATGGAATCCTCGGGTCGCGTGTGGGCGCGTGTGTGCTTGGGGCACAGCATGGGGCGATGTCCCTGCGCCGGTGTGTGTCGCCGCCGCAAGGAATGTCGCGCATTGTGTCGCTGCTTCGCGCCCGATGTGAGCGTGGGGGCGAGCCATCGAAAACCGGTATCGATGGCGCGCCGATGTATCGCGAATACGCTCAGATCGGCGCGATGCGCACGATGTTGTTGCGCGTCAGCACCAGCAGTGCCCCATCGGTGGCCACGCGCATGTCGACCGGTTCGCCGACCGTCTTCGCGAACGCATAGACGGCGTTGCCGTTCGCGAGATCGACGCGGCTGATCTCGTGCGTCGTGAAATCGGCGAAGAAGTAATTGCCCTGGAAGCGCGCCGGGAAGAGGGCCGCGAAGCCTCCGCCCACCGGATAGAACGCGCCGCCGGCGATGCACCGGCCGATGATGAAGCCACCGACGCCGCTGCCCGGCGGCGTGGCGGCCGTGTGGCGGTAGCTGAACAGCGGCGCGGTGACGCCGGCGGTGATGTTGTCGGGCCCCTCGGAGTTCGGCCAGCCGTAGTTGGCGCCGGCGGCGCCGACGTCGATCTCCTCCCAGGTGTTCTGGCCGACGTCGTTGATGTGGATGCGGCCGTCGCTCGGGCGGACCGCGAAGGTGAACGGGTTGCGCAAGCCGATCGCCCACACCGCGCGGGCGTTGCCGGTGTTGGTCGCGTAGTACGGGTTGTCGGTCGGGATGGTGGCGTCGTCGTTCAGGCGCAGCAGCTTGCCGAACAGGCTGTTGCGGTCCTGCGCCGGCGCGCCGAGCCCGTTGTCGCCGACGCCCACGTACAGCTTGCCGTCGGGGCCGAAATGCATCGCGCCGCCGTTGTGCATGGTGGTGGTGAGCGTCGGCAGGCCGAACAGCGCGGTCGGCGGACCGGCGGCCACGTCGCCGTTCGCGGTGAAGCGGCTGATGCGGTTGTGCGTGCCGCCGTCGGTGGCGGTGTAGTACACGTACACCCAGCCGTTGGTCGCGAAGTTCGGGTGCAGCGTGATGCCGACCAGCCCGCGCTCGCCGCCCGAGGTGATGTTGGCCAGCGTCGCGAACGGCGTCGGCAACAGCACGCCGTTCTTGATCACGCGCACGGTGCCCGCCTGCTCGGTGACGAAGATGCGGCCGTCGGGCGCCTGCGCGAAGGCCGTCGCGCCGGTCAGTCCGCCGACCAGGGCCGTCTTCGCGAAGCCTTCGGGCACCTGCACGTCGTTGCCGAACTGCACCGTGCGCGTGACCCACGCGGAGCGGTTGTTCGAGGTGTCGCGTGCGCGGGCGCGGATCACGTGCTGCCCGGTGGTGAGGCGGGTCGTCGTGATGCTGGTCATGTACGGCGGGTTGGTGTCGTCGGAACCCCAGAGCGCGCCGTCGATCTGGAACTCGACGCCGGCGATGCCGACGTCGTCGCTCGCGTCGGCCGTGATGTCGATGCGGCCGGTCAGGTTGGCGGCCAGGTCGGCCGGGGTGTTCAGCACCAGCGTCGGTGGCTGCGTGTCGGCGGCGGTGACGTCTGCCACCTGGGGTCCTTCGGTCGCCGCGCCCGCGCCGGCCGTGGCGTCGCTGCGCGCGTCACCTCCTCCGCCGCAGCCTGCGAGCAGCAATCCGCTGCCCAGGACCATCCATCCGATCGCCGATCGCCAATTCGCCATGACAGTCTCCCCGTGAGTGGTGCGACCGGAGGGCAAACGGCGTTCCCGGTCCGGCCGCCTATGTCACCTCGGTTGTCACTTGAGCGACAGGGCTGCTGCGGGTTGACGCCGTAGGCCTTGCCGGTGCGGCGCGGTATACCTTGCCGGTCTCCAGGAGAGGTCTGCCGTGAACCCGTTGCCCGAAGTTCCACCGCGTCCGCACCACACGATCTGGCCGCGCCGCCTGCCGCGCGCGCTGGCGATCCCGTCGACCACGCTGTGGTTCAACCTCGAGGTCACCGCGCAGCGCTTTCCGGACAAGCCGGCCTACCTGTTCTTCGGCCGGGCGCTCGATTTCCGCACGCTGCACGCGCAGGCCGAGCAGGTGGCCGGCTGGCTGCAGCAGGCCGGCGTGCGGGCCGGCGACCGCGTCGCGCTGTACCTGCAGAACTGCCCGCAGTACGTGGCGGCGTACTACGGCATCCTGCGTGCCAACGCCGTCGTCGTGCCGGTCAACCCGATGAACAAGGCCGAGGAGTTCAGTCACTACATCACCGACCCCGAGGCGCGCGTCGCGATCTGCAGCGCCGACCTGACCGGCTTCGTCGCGCAGGCGAACGCCAGGCTGCCCGAGGCGCAGCGGCTGCGCGAGGTGCTGGTGCTGCGGTATGCCGACGCGCTGCCCGACGCGATCGATGCCGACATCGCCCCGCCGCCGGCGATGGAAGCCTGGCTGCGCGCCGATCCGCCGCTGCCCGAGGGCACGTCGGAGCGCTACACCCGCTGGGCCGATGCGCTCGCGCAGCGCCACGCGCCCGGCCCGCACACCGCGCAGCCGGACGACCTCGCGCTGCTGCCCTACACCTCGGGCACCACCGGGCTGCCGAAGGGCTGCATGCACACGCACCGCACGCTGATGTCGAACACGGTGGGCGGCTGCTGGGGCAACGCCGGCGCCGAGACGGTGAGCCTGGGCGTGGTGCCGATGTTCCACATCACCGGCATGGTCTATGGCGTGCTCGGGCCGGTCTGGAACGGCAGCACGACGGTGCTGATGCCGCGCTGGGACCGCGAGCTGGCCGGGCGGTTGATCTCGCGCCACCGGCCGACGCACTGGACCTGCATCCCGACGATGATCATCGACCTGTTCGGCAGCCCCAACTACAAGCGCTTCGACCTGTCGAGCCTGCGCTACCTGAGCGGCGGTGGCGCGGCGATGCCGCAGGCGGTGGCCGAGCGGCTGCAGGCGGAGTTCGGCCTGACCTTCGCCGAGGGCTACGGGCTGACCGAGACCGCGGCGCCGAGCCATGCCAACCCGCCGGAGCGTGCGAAGCTGCAGTGCCTGGGCATCCCGATCTTCGGCGTCGACTCGCGGGTGGTGGACCCGGTCACGCTGCAGGAGATGCCGGTCGGCGAAGTGGGCGAGATCGTCACCTGCGGGCCGATGGTGTTCCAGGGCTACTGGCGGCATCCGGAGGCGACGCGGGCCGCCTTCATCGAGATCGAAGGCCGGCGTTTCTTTCGCACCGGGGACCTGGGGCGGATGGACGACGAGGGCTACTTCTTCATCACCGACCGGCTGAAGCGGATGATCAACGCGAGCGGTTTCAAGGTGTGGCCGGCCGAGGTCGAGGCGCTGCTCTACAAGCACCCGGCGGTGCAGGAGGCCTGCGTGATCGCCGCGCGCGACGCCTACCGCGGCGAGACGGTGAAGGCGGTGGTGGTGCTGCGCAGCGAGGCGCGGGGCGTGACGAGCGAGCAGGACATCGTCGACTGGGCGCGCGACCACATGGCGGCCTACAAGGCGCCGCGGCTGGTGAGTTTTGCCGAGAGCCTGCCGAAGTCGGGCGCCGGCAAGGTGCTGTGGCGCGTGCTCCAGGAGCAGGAATCGCTGTAGACCGGATGGGCCTCCGGGCCACGAACCATGCTTTTTTTGCGAGGGTATCCGGGCTTTCCAGCAGGCCAGGGGTATTGCTCCGCCCCTAACATTCGCCCTGACCTTAAAAATCGAACGGTCGTGCTGAATTTGCGCGGCGTTCCCCCTCGGCCTCGGCTGGATTCATTACTGGGAAGCAGGAGACACGGATGCATCAATGGAAACGCAATGTCGTCGCGCTGGGCGCGGCGGCACTGGTGGCAGCTTGCGGCGGCGGCGGAAGCGACACGACGACCAAGGTCAACATCACCTCGGTGAAGGTGATGGGCGACAGCTTGGCCGACTCGGGCACCTTCGGCTTCAAGGCCACGGTGCAGACGACGGTGGCGTCGGACGCGCTGGTGTACCCCGAGCGCGTCGCGCTGAGCTACGGCATCACGTCGATGTGCAACTACTACACCGCGACGGGTGCCACCACCTTCACGCCGAACACCACGAAGACCGGCTGCACCAACTACGCGATCGCCGGCAGCCGCATCAACAACCCGACTGCGCCGACCTCGCAGCTGTCGGTGATCCAGCAGATGACGGACGCCACCGCGACGGCCAACATCGGTGCCAGCGAACTGGCGCTGATCGACGGCGGCGGCAATGACGCGGCCGACCTGGTGGGCGCCTACCTGCGCACGAGCACCGATGGCGGTGCCACCTTCAAGGGCCTGCTGAAGACCGTGCTGGTCAACGACACCGCGGCCATCGATGCCGCCGCCCCGACAGCCTTCCCGGTGCTGGGCGGCCAGTACATGGCGGCGCTGGCGACGAAGTTCTCCACCGCGATCGACACCAGCATCCTGGGCAAGGGCGCGAACTACGTCGCCATCCTGAACATGCCCGGCGTCACCAACACGCCGCGCTTCCAGGCCGTGCTCGATCGGATCGCCCTTGGCAATGGCGGCGGCACGGCAGGCGCCGCAGCTCGCGCCGCCTCCGAGGGCATGTTCAAGCAATGGATCGAGGCGTTCAACGGCGCACTCGCCACGCACTACGCCGGCAACGGCAAGGTCGTCGTGGTCGACTTCTACACCTCGTTCAATGAAGAGGTGGCAATTCCGGCGCAGTACAGCCTGAGCAACGTCAAGACGCCGGTGTGCCCGGCGGATGCGACGCCCGGTGCCGACGGCCTGCCGACCTACACCTTCCCCGCCTGCACCGAGGCCTACCTGCAGGCCCATCCGCCCACCGGCGTGACCGACACGAACTGGTGGAAGAGCTACGCCTTCGCCGACGGCTTCCACCCGACGCCGTTCGCCCACCAGCTGCTGGGCCAGCTGATCGCGCGGAGCCTGGCCACCAAGGGCTGGCTGTAAACCCGGATGCACGAAGGAACAACAACCATGAACAAGACATTCAAGTGCATCGCGCTGGCCGGTTGCGTGGCCAGCCTGTTCGCCGGCGGCACCGCCAGCGCGCAATCCGCCGGCTCGTGGCTGCTGCGTGCCGGTGCGGTGCAGATCAAGCCGAAGGTCGACAGCGGCGACCTGAGCTCGCCGGCCTTCCCGGGCACCAAGGCCGACGTCGACTCGAGCACCCAGTTCGGCGGCGGCGTCACCTACATGTGGACCGACAACTTCGCGATCGACCTGCCGCTGTCGATGCCGTTCAAGCACGACATCAACGGTGACGGCGCGATCGCCGGCGTCGGCAAGATCGGCGAGACCAAGGCGCTGCCGATCACGCTGATGGGGCAGTACCGCTTCCTGGAGGCGAGCTCGCCGTTCCGCCCGTACGTCGGCGCCGGCATCACCTACGCGAAGTTCTACAAGGAAAAGGGCACCGCGACGCTGACCGGCCTGACCGGCGGCTCAGCCAGCAATCCCACCACCTTGAAGGTCGATTCGAAGTTTGCCCCGACGATCCAGATCGGCGCGAGCTACAGCTTCAACGAGCACTGGTTCGTCGACGCGACCGTGCTGAAGACTTTCCTGAAGACGACCACGACCTTGTCGACAGGGCAGACGCTCGACATCAAGCTGGACCCGCTGACCACGGCGGTGTTCGTCGGCTACCGCTTCTGATCGAGGCGTCCGTCGGGTGAGGCCCTGCCGCCGAAAGGTGGCGGGGCCTTCTTGCTTGTGCGCCCAGCATGGGCGCGATCTTCGGGGTGCAAGTTCCCGGCCGAGCTGGCCTCAGACGCGCGACAGCGGATCGCCGGAGTCGATGCGTATTGCTTCGGTCAGAGGGTGGTGAGCAGGCGGACCTTCCGAATGTCCTGGAACCAGCGCAGCGCCTTCCAATCGAGCTTTTCACGCGGCACATCGAGTTTCGCTTGCAGATCAAACAGAGCCAAGTCATCCGTGCGCTGGCCGATCTCGCGAATGGCTTGGAGCAGGTCCCTTTTCATCAGCACATCTCCCCGGAGCAGGGTCCGCAGGCGCAAGATGGCCTTCTGGCATGCGTAGGCTGATCGGCCTTCGCTCAGGAGTTCCCGAAGCCCCTTCATGTAGGAATCGCTGCGCGCGATTGGCGCCCGGTCACGGGCGGCCCGGTTGACCATATGCAGCCCACACAAGTCGTATTCCTTGAAGGAGTCCAGGTACCGCGAAGGGGTGGATTCCAACGCGCTCGCGACATGGAGACCGATGTCCGGATGGGAAAAGACGTTTTCGCCGGATCCGAAGAATGGAATGGCGCCGGCGGCGCCGGCGACGAATGCCAGGTTCCCCTTCAGGGCGCGGTTGCGATGGCGCTGGAGCGTGGCTTCAAGCGCGACGATCAATTCGCCCACTTCACGGTCGGCCCGCGTCGGTCTGTCAGGCATGTCTACTGTGATGAGTTCGCTTTCGTTCTCCACGTCAGAGTCGATACGCTTTCCGAAGAGCTCCCGCCGCGTTTTGGCGAGGGTGAAGCGATCGCACAGCGACGTGCATTTGATGGCCGCTTGAAGAAGTATTTTCTTGTCTTCCACGGTGAGGATTTGCGGATCCGACAGTGTCAACTGCATGCCTGTCAGCATGTTCTTGCCCAGGATGCATGCCATCGAATCGACAAGCTGCCGGGCCTGTTCTGCAGTCGGCAGGTCCACGACGTTGAAACTTGCAAAATCCATCCGCGGGCCATTTTCCTTTGCGATCGCTTCGACCAGAGGCAATGTCAAATCAATCCCACTCGAGACTGCCAGCCAAGGCAGTCTCCTGACTCTGCCAATCGCGCTGGCAAGCCTCTGCCGCAAGGACTCCAGTTCCGGTGTGTTTTCATTGAGTGGGGCAGTCAGCAGCGTCAACTCATTGGCGATCTGCCCATGTTCCAGCAACCTGCAGAGTTCTGCCAGGCACTTCTGTGCCGTGAGAGCAGGAGCGGACACTCCAACAGAAAGTTCGAATTTCTTGAACCGGTGTTCTGGAGTCAATGCAGCCATGAATTCATCGGAACCGGCGTTTCCGAGGAGCCGCAGGGCATCAACGACCTGGCACTTCGCCAGCGCGTCGATCAGCGCCTTGCGGGCAGTCGCATGAGCGTTGTGCTCGGGCAGGCAAGGGATGGCGCCAAGCTGCAGTGATTTCCAGTTGATGCGAGACAGCACTGCAGTCGACAGTTCCTCCAAGGCCCGCGTTTGATCATCAGCATTGAGAGGAACCATTCGGGTGTCGTAGAACAACTCATGGACGTGCCCCGAGGCGATGGCATTCTTGAAGTTCAAGAATGCGCCATGTCGAAGATGCCAATTTGCCACGTCGGCGGCATCTGATGCATTCACCTTCAGTGTCTCGGCGTAGGCGCTCAGCTTGGCTTCATCGATTGGAATCGGATCGTCGCGCTCACGGGCGCTCGCCAAGGTGAGGTCCAGTTCCTGTCGCAGCAATGCATCGTTTGAGATTTCAGCTTCGCGTGCTTGCTCGGGTTCCGGGATGCCGGGTGAGCGCGGTGCGCCTATGCGCTGATAGTCTCGTTTCATGTTGACCGTGTAGGGGAGTTTTTCCCTATGTCACAGCGGAAGCTGGAAAGTTCCCTATGCTTGGTCAACTGGGTCCGGACAACGGCGGCTCACGCCGCCAGTTTGAACACCGCCACCGTGTTCACCAGGTCCTGCGCCTGAGCCTTCAGGCTCTCGGCCGCGGCGGCACCTTGCTCGACCATCGCGGCGTTCTGCTGCGTCGTCGTGTCCATCTGGGTCACGGCCTCGCCGATCTGCGACACGCCGGTGCTCTGCTCGCTGCTCGCGGTGCTGATCTCGCCGACGATGTCGGTGACGCGGCGGATCGAGTTCACCACGTCCTGCATCGTCGTGCCGGCGCGGTCGACCAGCAGCGTGCCCTGCTCGACGCGCTCGACGCTGGTCGAGATCAGCGCCTTGATCTCCTTGGCCGCGTCGGCGCTGCGCTGCGCCAGGCTGCGCACTTCGCTCGCCACCACCGCGAAACCGCGGCCCTGTTCGCCGGCCCGCGCGGCTTCCACCGCGGCGTTCAGCGCCAGGATGTTGGTCTGGAACGCGATGCCGTCGATCACGCCGATGATGTCGACGATCTTCTTCGAGCTGTCGTTGATTCCCTTCATCGTGTCGACCACCTGGCCGACCACGTCGCCGCCCTGCGCCGCGACGTCGCAGGCGCTCTGCGCCAGCACGTTGGCCTGGCGGGCGTTGTCGGCATTCATGCGCACCGTGCTCGACAGCTGGTCCATCGCCGCGGCGGTTTCCTGGAGCGCGCTCGCCTGTTCTTCGGTGCGCCCGCTCAGGTCGTTGTTGGCATGCGAGATCTCGGCCGATGCGGTGGCCACGCCCTCGGCATTGCGCCGCACGTCGCTCACCAGCTCGGACAAGCGGTTGCGCATGCGGCCGAGCGCGCCCAGCAGCTGCGCGCATTCGTCACGCCCTTCGGCGTGGATGGGTCGGGACAGGTCGCCCTCGGCGATCGCCTCGGCCGAACCGACCGCCTGGTGCAGCGGGCCCGTCATCGAGCGCGTCGCGAGCACGGCCAGCAGCAGGCCGGCCAGCACCGCGAACACCGCGCCGCCGGCCAGGATGCGCTGGCCGCTCAGCGCCACCGCCAGCGTCTGCGCCTGGCTCGCGGCCAGGTGCTCGTCCATGTAGGCGTCGATCGAGGCCAGCCCCTTCAGGTACTCCTGCGCGAGCGGCTGCAGCTCCTTGTCGACCTGCGCGCCGACGTCCTCGCCGGCCTGCTTGCGCTTGAACAGCGCGACGCGCGAGACGCGGTAGCTCTCGCGGCGCGTCGCCACGTCGGCCATCAGCTGCTTGCCGGTCTCGTCCTGCACCAGCTCGTCGAGCTTCTTCTGCATCTCGCTGATCGCGGCGGAGGTGCTGTCCATGTCGCGCTTCAGCGTGTCGATGTAGGTGGCATCGCTCGCCTTCAGCGACGCTGCCGTGCGCACCCAGTTCAGGTTGATGTGGGCCGCCCAGCGCGCCGCCAGCGCATGGCGCTGCATCTCGGTGGTCGCCAGCGCCCGGCTGGCCGTCTTCAGCGTCTCGAGGCGCCACACGCCGATCGTCGACACGAGCGCGGTGATCGCGAGAATCAGCCCGAAGGCCATGCCCAGCCGCTGGCCGAGTTTGAGGTGGTTGAGCTTCATCGGAGCGCTTTCTGTCAGTTGAACAACGAGGCCTTGCAGCGCCTGATCCATCGTAAAAAACTGACGAACGTACCAATCCGGCGAATAGATGCTTTTTCTGCCATCACTTCCGGCCGCAGGCCAAAACATGTAGGACAGCGGCGACAACCGGTGGCGCTGCGCGACTACAGCGGCTCGCGCCGTCGGCCCGCTTGGGAAAGCCGGCCGGCTCCTTACCGTGGAGGCCTTGAATCACTCACCAGAAAAAGGAGCACCACATGACGCTCGGAACCATCTTGTTGATCGTCCTGATCCTGATCCTGGTCGGCGCGTTGCCGACCTGGCCGCACAGCCGCAGCTGGGGCTATGGCCCGAGCGGCGGACTCGGGCTGGTGGTGGTCATCCTGATCGTCTTGCTGTTGATGGGACGAATCTAGAGCCGTCTAGAAGCGCGACCCGGGCTGCTGCAGGAACAGCGCCTCCTCGGGAGAGGAGGCGCGCCCGAGGATCGGGTTGCGGTGCGGGAAGCGCCCGAAGCGCGCGATGACCTCGCGGTGTTTGTGCGCATAGTCCAGCATGCCTTGCAGCGCCGGCGCTTCCTGGGCGAGGCGCGTGAAGCGCGCCACCGCTTCGTCCTGGCACGCCAGGTCTTCGGCGTGCTCGAACGGCAGGTAGACGAAGGCGCGTCGCAGCGGGGGCAGGCTCGCGTCGAGCCCGGCGGCGCACAGCGTGCGGGCCGCATCGAGCGCCAGTGCATCTCCGGCGAACGAGCGCTCGCGGTCGCGGAACACGTTGCGGGTGAACTGGTCGAGCAGCAGGATGCGCGCGAGCGCGGCGTTCGGCAGCGATTGCCAAGCGGCAAGGCCGCCGGCAAGCGCCTCGTCGATCAGCAGCCCGAAACGCTCGGCGATCTCCTGGTCGGTCTGCGCGCTCTTCGTGAACCACAGCGCGCGGATCTCCCCGGGCTCCGGCCCGAACCACCAGTCCAGCAGCTCGGCTGCGCGCGGGTCCATCGTTTTCAGTGGCCGGGTCTCAACGACCCAGCTGCTGCCACAGGTAGCTGTACTCCAGCGCCTGCAGGTGCGCGCGCTGCTCGTTGTCGGCCGCACCGCCGTGGCCGCCCTCGATGTTCTCGTAGTACAGCAGCTCGTGCCCCTGCGACAGCATCAACGCCGCCATCTTGCGGGCATGGGCCGGGTGCACCCGGTCGTCGCGCGTCGACGTGGTGAACAGCACCTTCGGGTACTTCACGCCCTTGCGCACGTTCTGGTAGGGGCTGTACTTCGAGATGAAGGCCCATTCGGCCGGGTCGTCGGGGTTGCCGTACTCGGCCATCCACGAGGCGCCGGCCAGCAGCGTGTGGAAGCGCCGCATGTCGAGCAGCGGCACCTGGCAGACCACCGCGTTGAACAGGTCGGGGCGCTGCGTGAAGGTGGCGCCCACCAGCAGGCCGCCGTTGCTGCCGCCCATGATGCCGAGGTGGCGCGGCGCGGTGATCTTCTGCGCGACCAGGTCTTCGGCGACTGCGATGAAGTCGTCGTAGCTGTGCTGCTTGTTCGCCTTGACGGCGCTCTGGTGCCAGGCCGGGCCGTACTCGCCGCCGCCGCGGATGTTGGCCACCACCAGCACGCCGCCGCGCTGGTACCAGGCGCGGCCGAAGCTGCCCGAGTACCACGGCTTCAGCGAGATCTCGAAGCCGCCGTAGCCGTACAGCAGCGTCGGGTTGCTGCCGTCAGGCTTGGCGCCTTGCGGCCACACGACGAAGTAGGGCACGCGCGTGCCGTCCTTCGAGGTCGCGAAGCGCTGCTCGGCGCGCATGCCCTTCGAATCGAACAGGCCGTTGCGCGACTTCAGCAGCTCGCGCTGGTCGTTCGCGGTGCTCGCGAGGTAGAGCGAATCGGGTGTCAGGAAATCGGTGTAGGTCAGCAGGTAGCGCTCGGCCAGCGGGTCGGTCTTCAGCAGCGGGTCGTGCAGGCTGCTGATGCCCAGCGCGCCGGGGAAGGGCGCGGCGATCTCGCGGCGCGTGAAGCCGGCGGCACCCTTGTGCCACTGCTCCAGCTTGCCCGCCACGTTGTCGAGCACGTTCAGCAGCACGTGGTCGCGCGTGGTGGTGTAGCCCGACAGCGAGCGCGTCGGCGTCGGCGTGAACAGCGCGCGCAGCTTGCGCTCGCCGCGCAAGTACGCGGCCGCGTCGCCGTACAGCAGCGAGCCGCTGGGGAAGGTGTCGGCGCCGGCCTGGAAATCGCTGCGCAGGTGCAGCAGCAGGGTGTCGCGCAGGAAGCCGACCGACGCGTCGTCCGGCACATCGAGCTTGACGAGCTTGTCGCCGCTCAGCAGGAACTGGTGGCTGTTGTAGAAGTCGAGCGCACGGCTGAAGACGATGCGCTCGAAGCCCGGCGTGCGGTCGACGCTGACRCTGACCGCCACGTCCTTGGCCTCGCCTTCGAACACCGTGACGGCCTCGGCCAGCGGCGTGCCGCGCTTCCAGCGCTTGATGACGCGCGGGTAACCCGAATCGGTCAGCGAGCCGGGCCCGAAATCGGTGCCGACGTAGATCGTGTTGTCGTCCAGCCAGTCGATATCGGACTTGGCTTCGGGCAGCGTGAAGCCGTCCTTGACGAACTGCTTCGTGACGGCGTCGAACTCGCGCACCACCTTCGCATCGGCACCACCGCGCGACAGCGAGACCAGGCAGCGGCGGTAGTCGGGCCCGAGCACGGCGGCGCCGCCCCAGACCCAGTTCTCTTTCTCGGAGGCACCGAGCGCGTCGAGGTCGATCACCGTGTCCCAGGCCGGCTCGGCCTTGCGGTACTCGGCCAGCGTGGTGCGCCGCCACAGGCCGCGCTTGTGGTTCTCGTCCTGCCACAGGTTGTAGAGCCAGTCGCCGCGGCGCGAGACGGCCGGGATGCGGTCCTTGGCGTTCAGCACCTCGAGCAGCTGGCTGCGCGTGGGGGCGAACTCGGGGCGTGCGGTCAGCTCTTTCTGCGAGGCGGCGTTGCGCTCGCGCACCCAGGCGAGGGCGCGTTCGCCCTGCACGTCTTCGAGCCAGGTGAACGGATCGGCGGGGGCGCCGGTGGTGGACGACACCGTGGATGAAGCGGCGGACGCAGCGGAGGCAGGGGTTTGCGACATGGCAGGCGTGGCGGTCAGGCTCAGCAGAGGGGTGGCGACGGCGCCGACGGTGCCTGCGAGCAGGCGGCGGCGGGAAGCGGAGACGTCGGTCAAGCTCAGGCCCTCAGGAACGCGGTTTCGGGATGGCGCTCCATGTAGGCGCGCACGTACGAGCATTGCGGATCGATCTTCAGGTTCTCGGTCATCGCGTGGTCGAACGCGGCCTCGACCAGTTCGGCCGCGATGCCGCGGCCCTGCAGCGCCGGCGGCACCTCGGTGTGCGTCATCTGCAGGACGCTGCCGGCCAGCCGGTAGTCGGCCACGCACAGCAGGCCCTCGACGGTGGCTTCGAAGCGCTGCTGCGCCGGGTTGTGGGTGACGAGCACGGGATTGCTCATGGCCTGTTCTCCAACGACGGTTTTCAACGGCTGAAAGATCAGCCGGAGTCTGCCAGCACCGGGCCGGTTTTTTGAACGGTTTGTGTGCAGCCCCGGGTTTCTCAGGGTTCGGGCTTCACGGTTCCGGGGTGAGCCGCTGCGGCGTGACCTCGATGCTGCGCGTGCCGTCGCCGACCCAGACCGTGCCGTCCTGCACCGTCACCTGCAGCTGCATCGTGCGCTGCGCGAGCGCGGCCAGCGCCTGGCTCTGCTCGGCCGGCACCTGCCAGACGGCGAGGTTGCGCGCGCGGGTGACCTTGGTCGCGATGCCGCCCCACCAGATCGGCGTGCTGTGGCTGAAGCTGTACACCACCACGCGCTCGGCGCGCGGGCTGGCCTTCATCAGACGCTTGTCGTCGGGCTGCCCGACCTCGAGCCACTGCATGATCTGGCCGGTCAGGTCCTTCTGCCACAGGTCGGGCTCGTCGGTGTCCCACAGGCTCTTGGCGAACTCGAGCGCGCCGTTGTCGTTGTCGGCCGGCACGTTCAGCGCGAACGCGAGCAGCCGCATCATCATCCGCTCGTCGGTTTCCGACGGGTGGCGCGCGATCGTCACGCCGTGGTCGCCATAGACATTGCGGTCCATGTCGGCCAGTTGCAGCGTGGCCTTGTAGATGGTGGCTTTCAATGCCATGGCGGGAGGGCGTCCGGAAAAGCAAAAGGGGCCTGGATTAGACCAGACCCCTTTCAGAAGGAAGATTCGCAGCGAAGCGTGGAACGGCTTACCAGCGGTCGGAGCGCATCAGCGGTTCCCACTGGCCGTCACGGCGGCGGTACACCGTGATCGCGCCATAGGCCTGCTCGCCGTCGGCGGTGAAGCGCATCGAGCTGGTCACCGGCGACACCGGGTCGATCGTGTGCAGCTTTTCGCGCAGCTTGACCGAATCGACGCTGTCCGCACGGCGCATCGCATCGGCGATCACGTACATCGCGTCATAGGCGTAGTGGGCGCCCCACACCGGGTCGGCCTTGAAGACGGTCTGGAACTTCTTCAGGAAGGTCGGGCCGGCCGCGAACTCGCGCGGCTCCAGCGCGCTCGAGGTGACGTACAGCGTGGTCACGTCGTTCGGCGACTTGGCCAGCTTCTCGGTCTTCGACGAGTTGGTCGACAGCACCGGCACGCCCGACAGGCCGGCGGCCTTCATCTGCTCGAACAGCGGCAGCAGCTGGTTGTCGCGCAGCACGGCCACCAGCACGTCGGGCGGGGTGGCCTTCAGCTTGGCGACGAAGGCGGCGAAGTCGGTGGTCTTGTTGTTGACCGACTCGTTCAGCGTGACCTTCTTCTTCAGCTTGCCGAGCGCTTCGCTCACGTCCTTGCTCATCGGGCGGCCGAAGGCGGTGTCTTCGAAGACGATCGCGACGTTGGTCGCGTTCAGGCTCTCGGCGATGTAGCCGCCGATCGCCTTGGCCTGCAGGCCGTCATTGGCCACCAGGCGGAAGGTGTTGCCGTCGCCCAGCTTGGCCAGTTCGACCGCCGACGAGGTGAACAGCTGCGGGATGTTGGCGCTCTTGTAGATCGGGATCGTGACCTCGGAGATGTCCGAGCTCAGGTGGCCGATCACCGCGGTGACCTTCTGGTCGACCAGCTCCTGCGCGACCTTCTTGGCCGTTTCCTTGTCGGCCTTGTCGTCGACGGCGACGACCTCGATCTTCACGACCTTGCCGGCCACCTTGAAACCCGAGGCATTCAGCTCGTCGGCCGCCATCTTGACGCCGTTCAGCAGGTCCTGGCCGCGCGCGGCCGACGGGCCGGACAGCGGTTGTGCCACGCCGATCTTGATGGTGGGCGGGATGCTCGGTCCGCAAGCCGCCAGCAGGGCGAGAGAGGCGGCAGCCACGACCGATGACAGCCGGGCGGGACGGAAAATGCGCATGCGGGGTTCTCCAGAGTGTGAACGAACGTCATCGAACGGTGCGACGACGTAGACGAAGCAGTGACAAGTTGTCTCAGTAGAAATGTATCTGCATCAGTGCCCCCCGCGGGGCAGGTACTCACTGCCAAATCGCCGCAGGGGTGACAATTCGCACATCGCCGCCCATTCAAATTCGTGAAATGACACAGAAGAAGTTCGACCTGGCCAAGAACCTGGCCCTGAAGCTCAACAACCAGCTGAAGGCGGGCGGGGTGCCCGGCCGCTTCGGCCAGGAGGCCACGGCCCCGGTCGACAAGCGTGAGCAGCGCCGCCGCGACGCCGCCGCCGGGCTGGTGCCGTTCGCCTGCAAGCTGCCGTCCGAGCTGGCGCAGCAGCTGAGCGAGCGGGCGGTGGCGCACGAGGGCGGCATGACCGGGCTGCTGGTCGAGCTGCTGGGCAAGGCGCTGAAGAAGAAGCCGGCCGAGAAATAGATCGCCCGGTTTGCAATAGGGACGGGCCTCCAGGCGTACACAGGGGATCCTCACACCCACGGAGACCCAGATGATGAAGACCAAGACCCTCGTTCCGCTGCTCGGCGCGCTCGTGCTGGCCGCCTGCTCGTCGATGTCGTCGATGATGGGCGGCCCGGCGCCGGCCAAGACCGCCGATGGCGCGCTGGTCGGCAGCGCCAACAGCATGACGCTCTACACCTTCGACCGCGACACGGCCGGCACCGGCAAGAGCGTCTGCAACGGCCCGTGCGCGACCAACTGGCCGCCGCTGATGGCCGACGATGCCGCGAAGGCAAACGGCGACTGGAGCGTCGTGACCCGCGACGACGGCAAGAAGCAGTGGGCCTTCAAGGGCAAGCCGCTGTACTTCTGGGCCAAGGACGCGAAGCCGGGCGACAAGACCGGCGACGGATTCAACGGCGTGTGGCACACCGCCACGCCTTGAGCGTCCGCAGGTCTCAGGCGTAGACCGTGACGACCTGGTAGCCCAGCGCCGCCAGGTCGCCGCTCGGCGACCACAGCTTCGACACCTGGTTCACGTAGCCGCCGGCCGCCGCCAGCGCCTCGGTGTCGATGCGCCACCAGCCGTCGGCCGGCAGTTCGTGCGCGACCGGACGCAGCTCCAGCTCCCAGGACACTGAACTGGCCGGCGTCGGCCGCTTGAAGCGGCTGAGCGCCGGCGTCGGCGGGGCGTCGGCCAGCAGCACGGTCAGCAGTTCCAGCGGCAGTGGCTGCGGCTCGCCCTTGGTGCGCAGGTGGATGCGGCTGTGCCAGGTGTCGGTGCCGGTGAACGGCAGCCCGCCTTCGGCCCAGCGCATGTCCAGGTGCTGCATGAAATTGGGCGCGATGCCGGGAATGAACGGCAGCGCCGGTGTGTCGTCCGGACCGCGCTCGGCCGCCGGCATCGCCGGCGCCAGCCCGGGCAGCGTGGTTTCGCGCTCGCTGCCGAACACGCCCAGCAGCAGGGCTGCGGTCTCGCCGCCTTGCTGCACCTGCGCCTGCACCTGGCGCACGTTCCTGCCTTCGCGCAGCACCCGCACCGCCACCTGCACCGGGCCTTGCGCGACCGGGCCGATGAAGCTCGTCTGCAACGCGCGCAACTGCACGTCGGCCGGCCAGCCCGCGCCCGCGACGTCGCGCATCGCCTGCACCGCCAGCGTCGAGATCAGGCCGCCGAACGAGGTGCGGCCTTGCAGCCAGTCTTCGCTGACCTCGAAGCGCACCGCATCGCCATCGCGCGTGCGCGCCGCGAGCAACTGGGAGAGGGGAATGAAGTCGGCCATGGGAATCCTCACATCAATGAATCGCCGGCAGCTCGCGCCGCTCGGCATCGCTTCGGAAACCGAGTTCGATCAGCGCCATCACGTCGATCGCCTGCGCGGCCGGCACCGGGTTCGGCGCGCCGGCGACGATCGCGTCGCGCACGCCGGCGTAGTACGCCGGGTAGTCGCCGCGCAGCAGCGGCACGGCGCCCATCTGCAGCGTCTCGCCTTCGGGGCCGAGCGTGCTGAGTGTGCTCAGCGTCGCCGCCTGCGTGTCGACGCCCCAGTCGGCGCCCGGCAGCGGGCGCTGGCCGGCCTTCAGCGCGTCCTCCTGCGCATCCAGCCCCCATTTGACGAAGCTGCCGCGCGTGCCGTGCGCGGCGAAGCGCGGGCCGGGCAGGGCGGTCAGCGCGCTGGCGCGCAGCGTCACGCTCAAGCCGCCGGCGTAGACGAGGCGGGCATCGAAGGCGTCGTCGTTGACGGCCCCGTCGCGCTGCCGCGCCAGGTCGAGCCGCAGCGTTTGCGGCCAGCCGAACAGCTGCAGCGCCTGGTCGAGCAGGTGCGGGCCGAGGTCGAACCACAGGCCGCCGCCGACCGGCGACTGCTCGCGCCAGCGCGGCCGCACCAGCGGGCGGAAGCGGTCGAAGCGCGACTCGAGCTCGACGACGCGCCCCAGCTCGCCGCGCGCCAGCAGCGCGCGCAGCGTCAGGAAATCGCCATCCCAGCGCCGGTTGTGGAACACCGACAGCACGCGCCGGTGCTCGCGCGCCACGGCATCCAGCTGCTGCGCCTGCGCGAGCGTCACGGTGAAGGGCTTGTCGACGACCACGTGCTTGCCGGCCTGCAGCGCGGCGAGCGCCAGCGGGTGGTGGCTGTCGTTCGGGCTCGCGATGACGACCAAGTCGACGTCGTCGCGCGCACACAGCCCCAGCGGATCGGCCTCGACCGGCAGCCCCGGCCAGTCGCGCGCCACCTTGGCCGCGTCGCTGCTCGCGAAGGCGGCCAGCCGCAGCCCGGGGACGCTCGCGATCAGCGGCGCATGGAAGGTCTGGCCGGCGAAGCCGTAGCCGACCAGGCCGACACGCACGGCCGAGGTGGAGGAATGGGGCACGAGAGGAGGCATGAGGGCGATGTTTCGAATGAATGTCCGAGGAGTGTGGCGGGGCACTGTAACGGAGCCGGCCGCGCGGCAATGGCATGATGCGCGCCGCACTTTCAGAAGGATGCCCTGCCCATGAGTTTCGCTCCCCGCTTCGCTGCCGCCCATTGGCTGCTCGCCGCCTGCATCGCCGGCCTGGCTGCCATGCCCGCCCTTGCGGCCGACAAGCCGAAGAAGGAATCGACGCTGGGCAAGGCCAAGCCCGGCGCGCCCTTCCTGAGCAAGGAACAGCTGCGCGCCTGCCTGGCGCAGAACGACCGCGTGAAAGCGCAGCTCGCCGAGACGCTGCCGCTGCAGGCCCCGCTGAAGAAGGAAGGCGACGACCTCGCCGCCGCCGGCGACGCGCTGAAGGCCGACCGCGCCGCGATCGACACCACCGACGAGGCGGCCGTGAAGGCCTTCAACGAGCGCCTGGCCGCCCGCGACAAGGCCGTCGAGGCCTACAAGGCCCGCAGCGCCGAGTACAACACCAAGGTCGAGGCGCTGCAGGCCGACAAGGCGTCGTACATCGCCAATTGCGATGGCCGTCGCTATTTCGAGGATGAGGAATTGCAGATCAAGGCCGGCAAGTAACGCGCGGCCTGCCTCCTAGAATCGGCGGCTTCTTCCCTGACCGAGAGAAGCCGCCATGACCGTTGCCACAAGCAGTCGCCAGAACAACCCGTTGCTGCAGCCCTGGGAGGCACCGCACGGGCTCCCGCCGTTCGACACCGCCCGCCCCGAACATTTCGCCGAGGCCTTCGAGGTGGCGCTCACCGACCAGCGTGCCGAGATCGACGCGATCGGCGCGCAGCTTGCCGCCCCGAGCTTCGACAACACGCTGGCGGCCTTCGACCGCAGCGGCCGGCTGCTCGCGCGGCTGGAGGGCCTGTTCCACAACCTCACCTCCAGCGAGACCTCGCCGGCGCTGCAGGCGGTGGAGCGGCAACTGGCGCCGCGCATGGCCGCGCACGGCAATGCGATCTACATGCATGCGGCGCTGTTCCAGCGCATCGACACGCTGTACGCGCAGCGCGAGTCGCTCGGCCTGACCGCCGAGCAGCGCCGCCTGCTGGAGCGCGTGCACCTCGAGTTCGTGCGCGCCGGCGCCAAGCTGCAGGGTGCGGCGCGCGAGCGCTACGGCGCGGTGATGGAGCGCCTGGCCGAGCTGACGACGCAGTTCGGGCAGAACGTGCTGGCCGATGAATCGGCCTTCCGCCTCGAACTGCGCGGCGAGCGCGACCTGGCGGGCCTGCCGGAGTTCGTGCGCGCCGCCGCGCGCCAGGCCGGTGCGGACCGTGGCATCGACGCCGCGGTGATCACGCTGTCGCGTTCGCACATCGTACCGTTCCTGACCTTCTCCGAGCGCCGCGATCTGCGCGAGCAGGCCTGGCGCGCGTGGGTGTCGCGCGGCGAGCACGACGGCGCGCACGACAACCGGCCGGTGGCGCGCGAGATCCTGCAGCTGCGTGCCGAGCAGGCCCGGCTGCACGGCCATGCGAGCTATGCCGACTACGCGCTCGGCGACACGATGGCCGGCTCGCAGGCCGCGGTGAACCGGCTGCTGCAGCAGGTGTGGGTGCCGGCGAAGGCGCGCGTGGCCGAGGAGCGCGAGGCGCTGAAGGCGCTGCTGCTGACGCTGCCGCAATCGCAGCGGCCAGCGCCCGGTGAATCGCAGGAAATCGAAGCCTGGGACTGGCGCTGCTACGCCGAGAAGGTGCGCCAGGCGCGCTACGACCTCGACGAGGCGACGGTCAAGCCGTACTTCCCGCTCGACCGCATGGTCGAGGCGGCGTTCGACTGTGCGCAAC
The DNA here is from genome assembly GCF_054049715.1 of Rhizobacter sp. P5_C2. Classification (NCBI taxonomy): domain Bacteria; kingdom Pseudomonadati; phylum Pseudomonadota; class Betaproteobacteria; order Burkholderiales; family Sphaerotilaceae; genus Rhizobacter; species Rhizobacter sp. P5_C2. Next base: position 29,316 of record NZ_JBFULV010000078.1, read on the forward strand.
GCCTGTTCGGCCTGCGCTTCACGGTGCGCGAGGACATCCGCGCGTACCACCCCGACGTGAAGGTCTACGAGGTGAGCGGCAGCGATGGTGCGCTGGTCGGCATCTTCCTGCACGACAACTTCGCGCGGCCGAGCAAGCGCAGCGGCGCGTGGATGGGCTCGTACCGGCAGCAGACGCGCAACGTGATCGGTGGCGGCGATGTGCTGCCGATCGTCGTCAACAACAACAACTTCGCGAAGGGCTCGCCGGGCGCGCCGACGCTGCTGAGTTTCGACGATGCGGCCACGCTGTTCCACGAGTTCGGCCATGGCCTGCATGGCCTGCTGTCGAGCGTGACTTACGAGCGCCTGTCGGGCACCAACGTGCTGCGCGATTTCGTCGAGCTGCCGTCGCAGATCTTCGAGCACTGGCTGGCCGAGCCGGAGGTGCTGAAGCGCCATGCGCGGCACGTCGAGACCGGCGAGCCGATCCCGGATGCGCTGGTCGAGCGGCTGCAGGCGGCGCGCAAGTTCAACCAGGGCTACGAGACGGTGCGCTACACCGCGTCGGCGCTGGTCGACATGGCGGTGCATGCGGTGGGCAACCCCGAGGGCATCGACATCGTCGCGTTCGAGGCGGCCGAGCTGGAGCGCATCGGGCTGCCGCACGGGGTCGGGCTGAACCACCGGCTGCCGCACTTCCAGCACCTGTTCTCGAGCGCCAGCTATGCGGCCGGCTACTACGTGTACCTGTGGGCCGAGGTGCTCGACGCCGATGGTTATGACGCGTTCACCGAGGCGGGCAGTCCGTTCGATGCGGCGGTCGCGAAGCGGCTGCGGAAGCACGTGTATTCGGTGGGGAACAGCCGCGAGCCTGGGGAGACGTATCGAGCGTTCCGGGGGCGCGATGCGTCCGTGGAGCCGATGCTGCGTGAGCGGGGGCTGTTGACGTCCTCCTGACTTTCGCTGTCCGTTTGCGGCAAAGGCGCGCGGGGGGAGGCCGTGGCGCGCCGGACGGGTCGGTCATCGCCCCCTGGGGGGCGATGACTGCCCTCCGCTGTCTGATTTCATGGCCCGTCGCCGAAACTCCCGTCACTCACTTCGTTCGTTGTGGTCAAACAGTCGGCGACAGTCAGTTCACGAAGCGTGCTGGCGCACGCGGGCCATGAAATCAGCCAGCTCCGGCGACCCGTCCCTATTGGCGCTCCACGGCCTCCCCCCGCGCGCCTTTGCGACACCGCCGTGCTCCTTTGGGGGGTGAACACCGAAGTGAAGGTTGATCCCCGGATTGGCATCCGGGCTACGAACACACGCGGTTCGTGGGCGGGGCGGCCGGGGGCAGGCTGTGGGGGCGACTTCTGGGGCGACGGAGAAGATTGGTTTCGAGGGTGGCACGCGCCAGCGTGCTTCGTAGACCGACTCATCGCCACTGTTTGACCACAACGAACGAAGTGAGTGGAGGGAGTTTGGCGATGCACCCTCGAAGCCGATCTTCTTCGTGCAGTCGGCGCGCCAGCGCCGACCGCTCCAGCTGAGCCCCCACAGCCTGCCCCCGGCCGCTCTGCCCACGCGCACAGCAAGATCACCCAGCAGGAGGCGGCGGAAAGAGACGGTCGAGTCCCCCGAGGAATTCGGCGAAATCGATCGGCTTGGTCCAGTAGTCGTCGAAGCCGGCAGCGCGGGCCCGCGCGATGTCTTCGGGCATCGCGTTGGCCGACAGCGCAACGCAGCGGATGCCCGCCGTCTCCGGCTGAGCCCGCAGCCGCCGCAGCACCTCGAAGCCGTCGAAATCGGGCAACTGCATGTCGATCAGCACCAGGTCGGGCTGCAGTTCGCGGGCCCGCGTCACGCCGGCCTCGCCGCTCGGCGCCGACTCGATCGACAGGCCGGCCTGGCTGCGCACCAGTTCCTCGACCAGCAGCACATTGACCGGGTTGTCCTCGATGTACAGCAGTTGCCCGCGGGGCCTGTCCGGCGAGGATGCAGGCTGCCGCGCCGGCATCGCCGCCGGCTGCGCCGCAC